>JAFYZI010000094.1 GCA_017548725.1 Bacteroidales bacterium | reverse complement strand
GATTTCCAGGGCCGGTGCCGGCATGGATGGAAAGGATCACGACGTCCGGTTTCTCCTTTGCGATGACTCTGTCCACGAGCTTCTGGGTGAAGTCCTCAGCCTCGAGGAACTCCAGGCCCTTGTATTTCTCCTCTGGCAGCCAACTCTTGATCCTAGGGGTTATCATGCCTATCACAGCCACCTTGAGGCCGTTCTTCTTGAGGATGGTGTATTCCTTGAAGTAAGGCTTGCCACTAGCCTCATACACTGCGTTTGCGGCCAGCAGTGGCATCTTGTATTCCTTCTTCAGACGGTCGTACACCGCATGGCCCGGCTCGATGTCGTGGTTGCCCACGATCACGGCGTCGGCCTTGAGATAATCCATTATCCTGGTGTAGATGTGAGGCACCTTCGTGTCGACGTAGTTGAAGTAATAGGCGGCGTTGTCTCCCTGCAGGTTGTCGCCGTTGTCGATGAAGATGATGTCGGGGTTGTCCTTGCGGACTTCCTTCAGATATGCCGAGACATTCGACAGCGACTGCTGGTCGGGCCCGCCGGTGTAGCTTTCGCTGAAATAGCGGCCGTGAACGTCGGAGACGGCATAGATGTCTAGCTTGTATTCACCCTCCTTGGGTTTGCAGGCGCAGGCCAGGGTCAGTATGGCCAGCGCTGCTATGAATATCCTTTTTATCATAGTTCTAAAGTGTAGCGGTCATTGCGCTAATATACAAAAAAAGACGGCTGAATCAGCCGTCTTTTATGATGTTATCACAGTAAAAGATTACTTCTTTGCGAAAAACTCTTTCACCTTGTCTGTCGGAACGAGATCCTCGTCAAAAGCATAAGCACCGGTGCGCTCTGATTTGACCATGCGGATGCACTTTACTACATTTTTCTGCTGCTTGTCACCGCGGAAACCTGCAACTGCTTTCTTTGCCATAATTCTTGGATTTTATAAATTACTTAATCTCGCGATGGAGGGTTACCTTCCTAAGATAAGGATTGTATTTCTTGCGCTCCAGACGCTCGGTGGTATTCTTCTTATTCTTGGTGGTTACGTATCTTGAGATACCCGGAACACCGCTTTCTTTCTGCTCGGTGCATTCCAGAATCACCTGTACCCTGTTACCTTTCTTTGCCATGGCCTGTGTGATTTTAAACGATGTCGATTAAACCTTTTTCCTGTGAACGCTTAAGGGTAGCGGCGAGGCCGTTCTTGTAGATGGTCTTCATGCCTCTGCAAGACACCTTAAGAGTGACGAACCTATTCTCCTCCTCTGACCAGAACTTCTTAGTCTTCAGATTGGGGGCGAATTCGCGTTTTACACGCCTTCTTGAATGGGAAACGTTGTTTCCAATCATTCTGGTCTTTCCTGTAACTTGACAAACTCGTGACATAGTATACTATTTTTATATATTTCTGCTTTTGGGGGCTGCAAATATCAAGAATTATTTTTTAATAAGCAAATTATTTTTGCTTTAAAACAATCTTTAGCAGCCGATTCCATCTTATATTCCTCGGGAAGGGCTTGTTGGCATCCGCAGAGAACCATATTACGGAGGGTTTGCCTACGATATGGGTCTCGGGAACGAAGCCCCAGTAGCGGGAATCGAGGGAGTTGTGACGGTTGTCTCCCATCATGAAATAGTAATCATACTTGAAGGTGTAGCTGTCTGTCTGCTGGCCGTTGATGAAGAATTTGCCGTCCTTCACCTCGAAATCGTTGTCTTCATATACGTCGATGATACGGCGGTAGAAGGCGATGTTGTCGGCAGTAAGGGTGACGGTAGCGTCTTTCTTCGGAATCCAGATGGGGCCGTAATTGTCCCTTGTCCAGCCGGTGGCCGTGAAGGGGAAGAGCATCAGCATCTCCTGTCGGTCTTCCTGAGGTCCCTGCTCTAGATTGGGAGTTACGGACACTACGTTCTTCAGCTTGCTCACCTTTTCGAGGCCTTCGGCGGTAAGGAACATCGAAGGATATCCGGGCACTGTGCCGCTGAACCAGCTCTCACCCGTGTTCACCCCGATGTCGGAGAGCACCCTGGGATTGATCGAAGAGCCGTCGGTTACGACAGTGTAGCTGTACTGGATGCCCTTGTAATCCTTCTGCTTGCTCCCGTTGACCCAGACTTCGCCGTCGATGACTCTCAGGGAGTCGCCGGCCACAGCCACGCAGCGTTTCACATAGTGGTCGGTCTTGTCGGACGGCCTGTGCAGCACGGGGCCGTAGGTGCGCTCGGTGTATTCCCGGCCGTTGAAACGTACGTGAGTGTAGTAATCGTCAGCAGGAAGCCTCGTCAGCACTGAGTCTCCGTGCGGGAAGTTGAAGACGACGTAATCGTCGCGCTTCACTCCCGAGAAGCCTTTCAGCCTGCGGTATTTCACCTCGACACCTTCCACATAGCAGGGTTTGAGGCTGCCGGGGAAGACGTTGTGCATGAAGGGCATTGAGATGGGATGCTCAGGCACGCGGGGACCGTCGGTCATCTTGTCGACGAAGAGGAAATCTCCTGTCATCAGGCTGTTTTCCATCGATGAAGACGGAATCTTGAACGACTGGAAGAAAAAGATGTTGAGGAAGGTGACGAAGATGACAGCGAAGATGATGGAGTCGAGCCAGTCATTCCAGGAGCTGTGCTTCTCCCCTTCCTTGTAGCGCTTCTTCCAGAAGTTCCAGTGGACCTTCTTGGTGATGAAGATGTCAAAGATCACTCCCAGACCGAGCAGCCACCAGAAGTTGCCCAGCCAGATTACCCATAGAACATAGAGTACGGCCCATATAGAGAACCGTACCCATTTGTTTTTCAAGTATGATTGTTTTTCAGCCAAGATTATTCCTTAACTGAATTAACAATTGCTTCGAATGCTTTAGGATCATTCATAGCGAGGTCGGCGAGGACCTTGCGGTTGAGACCGACGTTCTGGGCGTTGAGCTTACCCATGAACTGAGAGTAAGTCATACCGTGCTGACGTGCAGCAGCGTTGATACGGGTGATCCACAGTGAGCGGAAATTACGCTTTTTGGTCTTGCGGTCACGGTAAGCGTAGGTCAGACCTTTCTCGTATGTGTTCTTTGCAACGGTCCATACATTCCTTCTTGACAGGAAATTACCTTTAGTCTCTTTCAGGACTTTCTTACGGCGTGCTCTTGAAGCAACCGAATTTACACTTCTAGGCATAATTTTGCGTTTTTGAATGTCAGCGCCGGGCAATCCCGGACTTGTCAGCTGTCCACTCGGTTAATAATTAAAAAAACTTACTTGACCAGCAGAGTTCTGATTCTCTTGTTGTCTGCAGGGGTAACGATGGCGATGTGGCCGAGGTTCCTTTTCTGCTTGTTGGTCTTCTTGGTGAGAATGTGGCTGTGATAAGCGTGTCTTCTCTTGATCTTGCCGGATCCGGTGAGCGTGAAACGCTTCTTAGAACCGGAATTCGTTTTCATTTTAGGCATTTTCGAAAAATTTATTTGTTAGTCGTTAATGTTTCATTTTTTGGAAACAGGACCGATCATCATGATCATCCTCTTTCCTTCGAGCTTCGGCAGCTGCTCTACTTTGCCGTAATCTTCGAGTTCGATGGCGAACCTCAGCAGGAGCTTCTCTCCCTGCTCAGAGAAGAGGATCGAACGACCTCTGAAGAAGACATACGCCTTAACTTTGCTGCCTTCCTTGAGGAAGTTGATGGCATGTTTCAACTTGAACTGGAAATCATGCTCATCGGTCTGCGGACCGAACCTTATCTCTTTGATCACGACCTTCGATGCATTCGCCTTCTGCATCTTGGCTTTCTTGCGCTGCTGATACTGGAACTTCTGATAATCAATAATCTTACATACAGGAGGATCCGAATTGGGGGCGATTTCAACCAAATCCAGCTCCTGCTCTTCAGCCATAGCAAGAGCTTCCCTCAACGGGTAAATCCCCTGCTCTACGTTCTCTCCCACGACTCGCACCTGCGGTGCGGTGATTTCTTCGTTGATGCGATTCCTGTCCTCGTTTTTCTTCTGAGGGGCAGAATTCTTTTTCTGTGGTGTGGGTTTGGGCCGCGGCGGCCGATAATTAGAAGTTGCTATTTTGGTGTCCTCCTTAATTAAGTTGTTGGTAAATCTCGTCCTTTATCAGTTTCACAAAATCATCAATTTTCATAGTTCCGACGTTCACTCCACCCTGCTTGCGGACTGAGACGGTACCTGCCTCGGCTTCTTTCTCGCCAACTATCAGCAGATACGGGATCCTTTTCATCTCATTCTCGCGTATCTTCTTGCCAATGGTCTCGTTACGGTCGTCTATGGAGGCGCGAATATCGGAATTATTAAACAAATCGCAAACTTTTTTTGCAAAATCGTTGTATTTCTCGCTCAGCGACATAACTACCACTTGGTCAGGGGCAAGCCACAACGGAAGCTTTCCTGCGGTGTGCTCGAGGAGCACTGCCACGAAACGTTCCATAGAGCCGAACGGAGCGCGGTGGATCATCACAGGCCTGCTGCGCTTGTCGTCCTTGTCGATATATTCGAGCTCGAAACGCTCCGGCAGGTTGTAGTCGACCTGGATGGTACCCAGCTGCCACTTGCGGCCCAGGGCGTCCTTCACCATGAAGTCGAGCTTCGGGCCGTAGAAGGCGGCCTCACCTGTCTTAACGGTAGTGTTCAGACCCTTCTCGGCAGCAGCCTCGATGATAGCGCTCTCGGCTTTTGCCCAGTTCTCGTCGGTACCTATATATTTCTCTGTATCCTCCGGGTCGCGGAGCGATACCTGAGCTTCATACTCCTTGAAATCCAGAGTCTTGAAGACGTAGAGGATAATGTCGATCACCTTGCAGAACTCTTCCTTGATCTGGTCGGGACGGCAGAAGAGGTGGGCGTCGTCCTGGGTGAAACCGCGCACGCGGGTAAGGCCGTGCAGCTCACCGCTCTGCTCGTATCTGTATACGGTGCCGAACTCGGCGAAGCGCAGAGGCAGATCCCTGTATGAACGGGGCTTGCTGCGGTAGATCTCGCAGTGGTGAGGGCAGTTCATCGGTTTGAGCAGGTACTCCTCACCCTCCTGCGGAGTGGTGATGGGACGGAACGAATCCGCACCGTAGTGAGCCCAGTGACCTGAGGTCACATAAAGTTCCTTGCTTCCGATATGGGGAGTGATGACCGGCAGATAGCCATATCTCTTCTGAACTTTCTTCAGGAATTCCTGCAGACGGTCGCGCAGGTCGGCGCCTTTCGGCAGCCAGAGCGGAAGGCCCTGTCCCACCCTGTTGGAGAAGGTGAAGAGCTCCAGCTCCTTGCCGAGTTTGCGGTGGTCGCGCTTCTTGGCCTCCTCGAGCAGCACGAGGTATTCGTCGAGCATGCTCTTCTTGGGGAAGGTGATGCCGTAGATGCGGGTGAGCATCTTGTTGTGCTCGTCGCCGCGCCAGTATGCGCCGGCTATCGAAGTCAGCTTGATAGCCTTGATGACAGAAGTGTCGCGAAGGTGCGGGCCGCGGCAGAGGTCGGTGAACGAACCGTTGGTGTAGAAGCTGATGTGGCCGTCCTCGAGGCCTTCGATAAGCTCGCACTTGTACTGGTCGCCCTTCTCGGTGAAGGTCTTCATGGCCTCGGCCTTGGGAACGTCCTTGCGTACGAAGTGCTGGCCTTCGCGGGCGAACTCTACCATCTTGTCTTCGATGGCTTTCAGGTCGGCGTCGGTGATCTGCTTGTCGCCCAGGTCTACGTCATAGTAGAAACCGTTGTCGATGGCGGGGCCGATACCGAACTTGATGCCGGGATAAAGAGCTTCCAGAGCTTCGGCCATGAGGTGTGAAGAAGAGTGCCAGAAGACCTTCTTGGCCTCCTCGTCTTCCCATTTGTGCAGCTTGAGGGTCGCATCTTCTGTTATGGGACGTTCCAGGTCGACTACCGCACCGTTAACTGTGGCGGCAAGGACGTCTGAAGCGAGCCTCGGGCTGATTGACATGGCTATCTGGTAGGCGTTGATACCGCTTTCGTATTCTCTTACGCTACCGTCCGGAAAAGTTATCTTTATCATATTCTGTAAGTTATTATTCGCTGTTTTGGCACGCAAAGATAATAAATTTCCTGATTGTTGATAAGTTATTGTACGCTATGACGCCCTATTTGGTAAATTTGTGGAAGGCAAAGACAAGACAGATGCACATCGGCATAGCAGGAAACATCGGCAGCGGCAAATCCACCCTCACCAGGATGCTCTCGGAGCATTACGGCTGGACTCCCCAGTACGAGGCCGTGACGTACAACCCCTACCTCGAGGATTACTACAAGGACATCAAGCGCTGGAGCTTCAACCTCGAAGTCTACTTCCTGGCCCAGCGTTTCAAGGACCTGCTCGAAATCAGCAAGAGCGACAAGGTGATAATCCAGGACCGCACCCTGATGGAGGGCGTCTATATCTTCGTGAAGAACAACCTCAAGCTGGGCAACATCTCGCAGCGCGACTACGACACCTACATGCAGCTCTTCAACATGATGCTTTCCACGGTGAAGATGCCCGACCTGCTCATCTACCTCCGCTCGTCGGTGGCCAGCCTGGTGGCCAAGATCCAGAAACGGGGCCGCGACTACGAGCAGGGCATGAGCCTGGAATATCTCGGCGGCCTGAACGACAGCTACGAGGAGTGGATAGCCTCCTACCCCGGCCGCGTCATCACCATCGACGCCGACAACATGGACTTCGAGAACAACCCCGAAGACTTCCGCTACATCACCGACCGCATCGACGCCCTTTTGTTCGGTCTGTTTTAGTTTGTATATTTGTGGACTAATCACTGCGCAACATGGAACTTTCTGTCGTCATTTCTCTGTTCAATGAAAAGGAATCCCTCAAGGAACTTGTAGCATGGATCCACGAAGCCCTCACCGGCAAGGTTTCCAGCTATGAAATAATAATGGTCGACGACGGCAGCACCGACGGCTCCTGGGACGTCATCGAGGAGATGGCAGCCAGCGACAAGACCATCCACGGCATCCGCTTCCGCCGCAACTACGGCAAGTCTGCAGCCCTCTACTGCGGCTTCGAGGCTGCCGAGGGCGACATAGTAGTAACCATGGACGCCGACCTCCAGGACGACCCCACTGAGATTCCCGAGATGATGCGCATGATCCGCGAGGACGGCTACGACCTCGTATCAGGCTGGAAGAAGATCCGCCACGACAACAAGCTCACCAAGAACCTGCCCTCTAAGCTCTACAACGCCACTGCCCGCAAGGTCACCGGCATCAAGCTGCACGACATGAACTGCGGCCTGAAGGCCTACCGCAAGGAAGTTGTGAAGAATATCGAGGTTTACGGAGAGATGCACCGCTTCATCCCCTACCTCGCCAAGGAAGCCGGTTTCGCCAAGATCGGCGAGAAGGTGGTCCACCACCGCAAGCGCAAATACGGCAAGAGCAAGTTCGGCCTGAGCCGCTTCGTCAACGGATTCCTCGACCTGATGTCGATATGGTTCCTGCAGGTGTTCGGCCGCAAGCCCATGCACCTCTTCGGTCTGATGGGCATCATCACCTTCCTCATCGGTATAGTAATCACCCTGTGGCTGATCATCAAGAAGCTCGTGCTCCAGGGCCACGGACAGGTGTTCCGCGCCGTCACCGACCAGCCGCTGTTCTACCTCGCCCTGCTGGCAGTGATCATAGGTACGATACTGTTCCTCACCGGTTTCATCGGCGAGCTCATCAGCCGCAACAGCAGCGGCCGCAACAACTACAACATCAAGGAAAGATTCTAGGCCTATCTGGCAATCAGCTGCCTGCAGGCCTCGCAGATAGCCTCGCTCATGGTCGGGTGAGGGAATACTGTGTGCGACAGCTGGTCGGCAGTGACCCCATTGTCGAGGGCCAGCACCATGCCGCCGATCATCTCGCTTACATTGGCGCCCACCAGATGTACACCCAGCAGCCTGCCGTCGTTAGCGTCGCAGATCAGCTTCACGAAGCCGTCCTTCTCGCCCGCTGCGACAGCCTTGCCGTTCGCTGCGAACTGGCATTTGCCCACCCTGTACTCAATGCCCTTGGCAATTACCTCGCGCTCGCGCAGGCCGGCTGAAGCCACCTCGGGGCTGATGTAGGTGCATGCAGGGATTGTCTCATAGTTCACGGGCTTGTGCTCATGGCCGGCTATGCCTTCGACGCATGCCACGGCTTCGGCGCTGGCCACATGGGCGAGCGCGGGAGTCGAGATAACGTCTCCGATGGCATAGATGCCTTCCACGTTGGTCCGGTATGAAGAGTCGACCACGATCTTGCGGCGGTTCATCTCCACGCCCGCCTGCTCGAGGCCGATATAATCGGTGTTGGGCACAACGCCGACGGCAGAGAGCACCACGTCGGCTTCAAGGGTCTCCTCCCCTTTCTTTGTCTTTATGGTGAGGGTGCATTTCTCACCCTTCTCGACAGCCTGCACTGCAGAAGATGTCATCACCTTGATGCCCATCTTGCGGAGGTTGCGGCTCACCTGGCCGCTGATGTCGTCGTCCTCGAGCGGCAGCACCCTGTCCATGAATTCGATGAGGGTAACCTCGACGCCGAGGCTGCGGTAGAAATATGCGAACTCGGTGCCTACCGCTCCCGAGCCGATGACTGCCATCGAAGCCGGGATGAACGGCGGCATGAGGGCCTGGCGGGAGCACCATATCTTCTCCCCGTCGACCGGAGCGAAAGGCAGGCTTGTGGGCCTTGCGCCGGTGGCGATGATGGTGTGCTCAGCTTCCAGCACGCTTACCGAACCGTCAGCTGCCGTCACCTCCACCTTCTTGCCGGGGAGGATGCGGCCGCTGCCCTGGATGAGCTGCACGCCGGCCTTGTTGAAGAGGAATTCTATGCCCTTGCTCATGGTCGCCGCCACCTCGCGGCTGCGGGCGAAGATGCGCTCTATGTCGGGCTGTACGTTGTCGGCGGAGAAGCCATATGCCGCACCTTCGCGGGCATGGTTCATCGTCTGCACGCTCTTGAGCAGCGCCTTGGTGGGAATGCAGCCCCAGTTGAGGCACACTCCGCCGAGAGAGGCGCTCTCGACAACCTTTACTGAAAAACCTGCTTTTGCTGCTTCCAGCGCAGCTACGTAACCGCCGGGGCCGGAGCCTATGACGATCAGACTATTCTGCGGCCTGTTCTCTTCCATGACAGTTCTTGTATTTCTTACCGCTTCCGCAAGGACAAGGGTCGTTGCGGCCGACCTTCTTGGCCACCCTGATGGGCGCGTTGCTCTTCGGCTCGGAGCTGCGGGTGAGCAGGTCGGGACGGCCTGCCTGCATGCGGCTCATGTCGGTCTTGCGCTCGTGGGCTTCCGTTGCCACTTCATCAGGAGACTGCATGTCGTTCTTGAGGAAGATGGATGCGCGGAGAAGGAATGTAAGAACGTCTTTATAGATGCCTTCGAGTGACTTTATGAAGAGGTCGAAGCTTTCGGTCTTGTAGATGAGCTTAGGATCTTTCTGCTCGTATGAAGCGTTCTGGACAGACTGCTTGAGGTCGTCCATGTCGCGCAGGTGGATCTTCCAGTACTCGTCGATAACCCTGAGGGTCACGGTCTTGGAGATGGCGCGGGTAAGCTCCTTACCCTTGCTCTCGTAGGCCTTGCGAAGGTCTACCAGCACGCTCATCACCTTGCGGCCGTCCGTGATGGGAATGGCGATGTTCTGGTAGAACATGCGCTTCTTCTCGTAGACGTAGTTTATGATGGGCCATGCCTGGGCCACGATGGTCTCGTTGCGGCGGTTCTGGGTGTCGATGATGGTGTCTTTCAGCTTGTCGGCTATCTCTCCCCTCTTGGCCTTGTCGTAGAACGCCTCGTCGAAGCCCGGCTCGATGGACAGAGTCTCCATCAGCACCTCTGAGAAGCCCTCGTAGTCGAGGTCGGAGTTCTTGTCGACGAATATGTCGCAGTAGTCGCTGGCCATGTTCATAACGTCCACGTCGATACGTTCTCCGGTGAGGGCGCTGCGGCGCTTGCTGTAAACCACCTCGCGCTGCGAGTTCATGACGTCGTCGTATTCCACCAGATTCTTACGTATGCCGAAGTTGTTCTCCTCCACTTTCTTCTGGGCTCTCTCGATAGAGCTTGACAGCATCGAGTTCTGGAGGGCTTCACCTTCGGTAAGACCCATCTTGTCGACTATGCCGGCGAGCCTCTCGGAGCCGAACAGACGCATCAGGTCGTCCTCGAGGGATACATAGAATATTGATGAACCGGGGTCTCCCTGACGTCCGGCACGACCGCGCAGCTGGCGGTCGACGCGGCGGCTGTCGTGGCGCTCCGTACCGATAATGGCAAGGCCGCCCGCCTCCTTTACTTCAGGGTCTAGCTTGATATCGGTACCACGGCCGGCCATGTTGGTGGCGATGGTGACCGTGCCTGCCTTACCGGCCTGAGCCACGATCTCGGCCTCGCGTGCATGCTGCTTGGCGTTCAACACCTGGTGCTTGATGCCGCGCATCTTGAGCATCCTGCTGAGCAGCTCGGATATCTCGACTGAAGTCGTACCTACGAGCACCGGCCTTCCCTGGGCCACTAGCTCCTGGATCTTCGCAATTACTGCGTTATATTTCTCTTTCTTAGTGCGGTAGATGAGGTCGTCCTCGTCCTTGCGGATCACGGGACGGTTGGTGGGGATTACCACCACATCAAGTTTGTAGATCTCCCAGAACTCGCCTGCTTCCGTCTCGGCGGTACCGGTCATGCCGGCCAGCTTGTGGTACATACGGAAGTAGTTCTGCAGGGTGATGGTTGCGAAGGTCTGGGTGGCTGCCTCGACCTTCACCATTTCCTTTGCCTCCACGGCCTGGTGCAGACCGTCGCTCCAGCGGCGGCCCTCCATGATACGGCCAGTCTGCTCGTCGACGATCTTGACCTTGCCGTCGATGATGACGTAGTCCACGTCGCGTTCGAACATTGCGTAGGCCTTCAGCAGCTGGTCTACCGTGTGCATGCGCTCGGCCTTGAGGGAATAGTTGGCGTAGAGCTCGTCCTTCTTCACCTTCTTGGCCTCGGCGTCGAGGCTGGCGTCATGCTCGATCTTCGACACTTCCTCGGCTATCTGCGGCATGAGGAAGAACTCGGCGTCGCCGACGGCCTTTGCGAGCTCCTCGTTACCGTTGTCGGTAAGCTCGACGCTGCGCTGCTGCTCGTCCACTGCGAAGTAGAGGTCGTTGGTGATTATCCTCTGCTCTATGTCTTTCTCGGTGAAGGCGGCCCTGATGACTTTAGCCTGGGCCTCCTGGAGTATCACCTTGATGCCGGGTTCGCTGAGGTATTTGATGAGGGGCTGGTACTTGGGCAGACCCTTGAAAGCCTTGAGCAGCATGATCTCGCCTTCGTCCTTGATCCTGCCGGCAGAGATGAGCTTGCGGGCCTCGTTGAGGCATCTGTTGACCACCTCGCGCTGAGCTTTGTAGAGCCTCTCTACGTACGGCTTGAACTCGATGAAGGCCTCGTCGCCGCTGCGCTGCACGGGACCTGAAATGATCAGAGGGGTACGGGCGTCGTCGATCAGCACGGAGTCGACCTCATCGACGATGGCGTAGTGGTGTTTGCGCTGCACCAGGTCGTTGGGATTGATGGCCATGTTGTCCCTCAGGTAGTCGAAGCCGAACTCGTTGTTGGTACCGAAGGTGATGTCGCAGCGGTAAGCTTTCTTGCGGGCCTCGGTGTTTGGCTCGTGCTTGTCGATGCAGTCTACGCTCAGTCCGTGGAATTCGTAGAGCGGGCCCATCCACTCGCTGTCTCGTTTAGCCAGATAGTCGTTGACGGTCACAACGTGTACGCCTTTGCCGCCCATGGCGTTAAGGAACACGGGCAGGGTGGCCACGAGGGTCTTTCCTTCACCGGTCGCCATCTCGGCAATCTTACCCTGATGGAGCACGATACCGCCGATGAGCTGCACGTCGTAGTGGACCATGTCCCACTTGATCATGTTGCCGCCGGCCATCCAGCTGTTCTTCCATATAGCGTATTCGCCCTGGACAGTCACGTAGTCTTTCCTGGTGGTGAGCTCGCGGTCGAAGTCGGTGGCGCGGACCTTGACGGTCTCGTTCTCGTTGAAACGGCGGGCTGTGGACTTCATTATGGCGAAGGCCTTGGGCAGGGCGTCGTCGAGGGCTTTCTCGATCTCCACGTCGATCTTCTTAACCAGTTCGTCGAGCCTTGTGGCGAGCTCTTCCTTGGTGCGGACGTCGATCTCGACGTCGTCGAGTTTCTGGCGTATCTCGGCGGCTTCCTCTTCTTCTTTAGCAGTGCGGGCTGCTATCTGCTGCCTGAGGGCTGCGCTTTCTGCGCGCAGGGCGTCGTCGTCGAGTGCATCTATCCTTTTATATTCGTCGAGAATCTGGTTCAGAATGGGAGTAATGGCTTTGACATCCCTTTCTGCCTTGGAACCGAATAATTTCTTGAGTATGTTCATTTCGAATGTATATTTCTATTATATGTAATCATGCAAAGGTAATCCTTTTTTACAAGCCAAAGAAATAAAGTGCATATCCTACAATGGCCGCCACGGCGCAGTTTATCAGTTTGGCCTGGACAAAGCCCTTCTTGTTCTCGGCGAGCAGCGGAAGGGAGCTGTGGCCGTCCTGGCAGATGCTGTTGGCAAGCAGCACCGAGAAGGGCGCCATCCCGCTGGCGAACAGAGACACGAACACCAGATGGGGGCCCGAGTCAGGGATTATTCCTACAACGACAGCCAGCAGGATCACCAGCGCCATGTTGTCGCGTACCCACGTCTCGAGATCGAAATAATGCATCCCCAGCCTTATGACGAGCAGGGCGCCGAAGGTCCACAGGAAGATGGACAGGGCATGCTTCTTTATCACATGGTTCCACATGTGCTCCTTCCAGAAGTGTTTGTCCAGAAGCTTGTGATGGTGCTCCTCCATGTCGCTCTCGTGCAGGCTGTACGACACTTCGCAGGCCGGCTTGCCGCCTTTGGCCGGCATCAGGTCCACCAGCAGTCCGACAACTATCGCTATCACGAACAGCACCGCGAAAAGGATCAGAGCCTTGCCGGGGAACATCGCCAGCATGACGAAGGCCTCGTCGCCGCTGGAAGCGATCATCATGGCCACCAGCGCTCCGAAAGTCAGCATCCTGTGGGAATACAGCGACACCGTGGCGAAGCCGCCCAGGCAGCCCGGGACGAGTCCCATCACCGCACCGAACAGCACACGGCCGAAACGGCTGTCGTTGAGTTTAGTAAAGAACTGGCCGTGGGAAGATACGTTGACCAGCTCGATGAGAAGCATCATCACCATCACCAGCAGGGTGATAGTGATGCTTTCGCGCAGCACATCTGCGATGATACGGATCATATTTTGCCCAGGTACTTATCGATGAGCTCCTCGGCGGCGGAGAACGACTCCAGCTGGCCGTCGAGCACTGCCTGCTCGTATTCCGGCATCAGCTTTTCCACGCGGGGATTCTCGTAGAACATGTTCTTGAGGGTCTCGTTGATGCTCTCGTACATCCAGTACCGGGACTGCTCGCGGCGGTGGCGGTCATAGTAGCCGTTATCCCACACCAGCTTGAAATACTCTTCGATCTTTGCCAAGATGTCGTCCAGGCCGGTCTTGTCGACTGCCGACGAGGTGACGGCTGTGGGCACCCACCCCGACTCTGTCGGAGGGAAGAGATGCAGAGCGTTAGCGTAGAGGGCCCTTGCCATGTTGGCCCTGTCTACGTTGGCTCCGTCAGCCTTGGTGATGGCTATCAGGTCCGACATCTCCATGATGCCGCGCTTGATGCCCTGCAGGTCGTCTCCGGCTCCGGAGAGCATCAGCAGCAGGAAGAAGTCGCTCATGGAATGCACGGCAGTCTCGCTCTGCCCCACTCCTACCGTCTCGATGAAAATAACGTCATAGCCGGCAGCCTCGCAGAGCAGTATGGTCTCGCGGGTCTTGCGGGCCACGCCGCCGAGAGAACCCTCGCTCGGGCTGGGACGGATGAAGGCGTGAGGGTCGTTCACCAGAGTCTCCATCCTGGTCTTGTCGCCGAGGATGGAACCTTTAGTCTTCTCGCTGGAAGGGTCGATGGCCAGCACGGCCAGGTTGTGGCCCTTGCCGGTGATGTGCGAGCCGAAAGCTTCGATGAAAGTACTCTTGCCGACTCCGGGCACGCCGGTGATGCCGATGCGCATGGTGCGCTTGCCCGACGATATCTTCTGGCAGCGCTGGATTATCTGGCCGGCCACTGACCTGTGGGACGGGAGCGTGCTCTCCACCAGGGTTATCGCCTGGCTCAGCAGCACGCGGTCGCCGCGCAGTATGCCGTCCATGTATTCATCCACCGACTTGATGGCCGGTTTTTTCTTGATGTTGAGATATGGGTTGATGCTAGGCGGCTGCTTTACTCCGTCGTTGACGTTGAGCGCGGAATCGCGGTTGTCATAATCCCCGAAGAAGTCGCCTTGCTTGTTGAGATCCATCACTTACTTTACGATGTTTGCTGTAATGAAGTAATTCACCTGCGGCTTGCTGACAG
>JAFYZI010000093.1 GCA_017548725.1 Bacteroidales bacterium | reverse complement strand
CCGTAGATGTCGCGGAAGATTCCTTCGGGGTAGACTACCTGATATTTGTATCCGGTCTGGTATTTCTGGGACGACTGCATGTGGTAAACCTCGAACAGCAGGCTGTCTTTCTCGAAGACGAAAGCTATCGTGTCGTTCTGGTTCTTCGGGTTTGTGGCAATGAACAGTATCGCTGAAGTGTCGATGGAGGCGAGCGGATCGGGGAACTTGAGCGTTATGCCGTCCTGCTCCACGTTCTCGTTCTTGCAGTCATAAGTAACGTTGATGAGAGTGTCTGCCTTGGCTTTGTCTGCCAGGGCCTTCTTCTGCTCGTCGGAGAGGCTGACGGCCAGGTCTTCCTTAGTCATGGCCAGATTGCCCAGAGAGTCTGTCTTGAGGTATTCCAACGTCAGCAGCAGCGAATCGGGGAGGGTATAGGATGTGTTGATCCAGAACTCCATGCTGTCTCTTTCCGGCGTGAAATGAGTCGTGATGGCCGACGAGTCGACTCCGAATATCTGGAAGGAGTTGAGCACGGTGTTGTGGGCGTTGAATCGGATGAAACCCTTCTTGCTGTCCGTGCGACCTTTGTTCTTAATGAACTGACGGGATGCGGTCTCCTTGAAGAGCAGCAGCGACAGCTGCGACTGCCTCTTCTTGCAAGCCAGGGTGTCTTTCATGTCGAAAGAACCCAGCTCATAGATGGAATCCCTGACGATGAGGGTCGGGGTGAAGAGGGTGTCGTGGAATGCGATGAAATCTTCGCCCTGCAGGTAGAGATTGTCTTTGTCTTCATCGCTGTAGGCGTATATCTGGTATGCCTGAGGTTTTACGTTGCGTATTACGAAGAATCCCCAGTCGTCTGTGCGGGTCGCGGCGGCGGGCAGGCTTTTCATGCAGGCCGAGTCGCTCAGGTCGTCGTAGAGGGCTACCAGCACACCTTTGACGGGAGTCAGCTTCTCGCAGTCGAGTACCGTGCCGGTGAGATACATTGAGTCTATGGTGTCGCCTGTCGAGAAGACGTATGTGAACCTGGGCGCCATGTTGCCTTCGTTGTTGTCGGCGAGGGCGTTGTTGAAATCAATTGTATATGTGGTGTTCTCAGCCAGCGTGTCCCTGAGCGTGACCAAAATGGACTTGCCCTTCACCTTTGCCGTAGGAGCATGTTTGGTGGGAGGGGAGAGATAGATCCCGGAGGCGTCCTTGACCACAGTATATTCGTTGTATATCAGGGCTATCTTGACATCAGCCGTCGGCACGTTGCGGGACCTGTCGGCAGGCTCTATCTTCAGCAGGACGGGCGGGATGGTGTCTTTCGGGCCTCCGCTCGGGGCAGCCTTGGTGTTTGCGCACGAGTGGGAGAACAGGCAGCATGCTACTGTCAGCAATATAAGGATTATGGCAGTGACGTTCCTATTCATCTTCAATGTTTGTTCTGAGCACGTTTTCAATGCCTCTGATGTTTCTCAGACGCTCTATCAGACGGTCGAGGTCTTCGGTATTGTGTACATACAGGTCGATGTATCCCTCGAATACTTCGTCGTGGGCTTCGATGACTATCTTGCGGATGTTGACTTCCAGCACGAGCGAAATCTCCTTGGTGATCTCGTTCAGGATGCCGATGCGGTCGATGCCCCTGATGGTGATCTGGGTCAGATAGGACATGATGAAGTGCTTGCTCCATCTTACGGAAACTATCTTGTCGCCGTTGGTGGCGGCGAAATCGGTGAATACCGGGCAGCTGGTCTTGTGGACCGTGACGCTGCCGTCGTTGTTGACTACTCCGACCACATTGTCTCCGGGAATAGGACGGCAGCAGTCGGCGGTGTGGAAGGATATGGTGCCTTTGTCTATGTCTTCTTCGAGCAGATAGTCCTTGCTCTTGTCGATTTTACCGTTGCTGGTCTGAGTGGAGAGCAGCTTGATGCCCCACATCTGGACGTCGCGCTTGCGAGCGTTGCTCTTGAGGGCGTCGTCGAGGTCTTCCAGGTCGATCAGACCGATTCCTATCCTGTTGTACAGCTCCTCCTTGTTGTTCATTTTGTAGTAGCCGATCAGCTTGCGGATAACTCTGGCCTGCAGGATGATGTTGCGCTCTGCCAGTTTCTTCTTTAGGATGCTGATGCCGGTGGCGATGTTGTCCTTGTTGATGCTCTTCATCGAGAGCAGCACCTGGTTGCGGGCGCGGGAGGTGACCAGGAAATCCAGCCATTCCCGCTTGGGTTTGGCATTGTCGGAGGTGATGATCTCCACCTGGTCGCCGTTGTTGAGCACCGTCGACAGGGACACGAGCTTCATGTTGACTTTGGCGGCGATGGCCTTGTTGCCGATGGCGGAGTGGATGTAATATGCGAAGTCGAGGGCCGTGGAGCCTTTTGGGATGCTTATCGACTCGCCCTGTGGCGTGAAGGCGAACATCTCGCCGGCTGTCAGCTCTTCATGGAAATTGTCGAGGAACTGCAGGGCGTTGGCGTCAGGATTGTCGAGGATGTCTTTTACACCTTTTATCCATGTATCAATGTCGCGCTCCTGCTCGTAGGCGTCGGTGGGATGGGACTGCTTGTAAGTCCAGTGCGCAGCCACGCCGCTTTCCGCGATGGCGTTCATCCTTTCGGAGCGGATCTGGACCTCGATCCATGTACCTTCGGAGATGAGGGTGAGGTGCAAGGCCTCGTAACCGTTGAGTTTCGGGGAGCTGACCCAGTCGCGGGTCCTTTCGGGTTTGTAGCGGTACTTGCTCGTAATAAGCGAGAATATGTGCCAGCACTGGTCCCTCTCGCTGGCTTCAACGTCCGTCCTGGGCTCGAAGATAATCCTTACTGCATAGATGTCGAAGATCTCGTCGAACGGGATGTTCTTGGTGGTCATCTTCTTCCAGATGGAGTAGGGGGTCTTCATCCTCTTGATGATGTGGAACTTGAAGCCTGCGTCGGTCAGGAGCTTCTCCACGGGGGAGATGAAGTTGTCGATGATGGGGCCTTTCTCCTGGGTGGCCCTGGCAAGCATCTTCTCGATATTCTCGTATGCCTGGGCTTCCTTGTTCTTGAGCCAGATGTTCTCCATCTCGCTCTTGATGTTGTTAAGGCCGAGCCTGTGGGCCAGAGGTATGAAGATATACATGGTCTCGCTGAGGATCTTCTCTCTCTTGTATGCGGGCATGTATTCTATGGTGCGCATGTTGTGCAGGCGGTCGGCCAGCTTGATGAGCACGATTCGGGCGTCGTCGTTGAGGGTCAGCAGGATGCGCTTGAAGTTGTCGGCCTGCTGGGAACGTTCCTCCATGACGCCTTTGTCGCTGTCGAGGGCGGTCTTGATCTTGGTGAGGCCGTCTACCAGCAGGGCGATGCGGTCCGAGAACTGGTTGCGGATGTCTTCTACAGTATAATCGGTGTCTTCGACAACGTCATGGAGCAGCGCGGCGCAGATCGATTTGCAGCCGAGGCCGATCTCCTGAACCACGATTCTTGCCACAGCGATGGGATGTATGATGTAAGGCTCTCCGGAGCGCCTGCGGACGCCGTAATGGGCCTTGTTGGCAAAGTCGAAAGCCTTCAGCACCAGCTCGTACTGCTCCTGGTCGGCGCAGCGCTTGAGGCTTGCTATGCGCAGCGGCTCGAATTCTCTCTGTATGAGATCCTTGTCTTCCTGTGTGAATTCGTCAACTTTCATCGCCTTCTGTCAATTTCAGGATCATACTCGTTTACATGCTGGTAGGCATAGCTCAGGTCGACTCCGAAGAGAATGTCGAACCAGCAGAAATTAAGCCACATCATATAAAGAGGAATCGCGGCGATGGCTCCGTATACTGCGTTGAGCCTGGTCACCACGATCTGTGTCTCAAGGTAAAGATATTGGATCACCACAAAGCCGAGGGCGGATACGAGGGCTGCCCTGAAACAGGCCACGTATTTGCACTTGGCATGCGGGATGAATTTGTACATCGCCGACAGGACGAGTACGGACATGCCGTAGAAAATCACCCAGAAGAGGTATGATGATACGAAGTTTACGAGCTTCGACCCTCCGAGGATGCCGATGAACCTCGTGAAGTAGGTGACGCCGTAGAAGAACATCACCAGCACGAAAGGGGAGATAATCAGAATGCCTATCGAAACGAGGAGGCGGCGAAGGATATTGGCCGACTTGCCCACGTCCCAGATGCGGTTGAAAGCGTTCTCGACGCAGAGCATCATCCACAGCACTAGCCAAAGGAAAGTGAGGGTGCTGACCCATCCGAAACCTCCTCCGGACGACAGCCCGACAATGTTGTTGGCCCAGTTGAGCACCATGTCTCCCATCTGAGTGTTGTTGACGAACAGTTTCGATATGATTTCAGTCAACAGGTCGAGCAGGCCGAAATTGCTGGCCACGAGAAGGATCATGGCAAGCAGCGGCACGGTGGCCATGGTGGTGAAGAAGCTCAGTGCCACGGCTTCGCGTCCGCATCTCAGCGACTGGAAGTGGCGGTGGGTGATGAGGATGATTTTGAGGTGCTTGTAGAGCTTGCTGCGTTTCGGGCTCAGTCCGGCAAGGTCAATATTCCAGATGCCTTCGCCCAGGAAGTGGGAGACGGACCTTGTGACTGCCTTTACCCTTGTGACAAAACTCATGCTTGCGGCTCTACCAATGCCCGAAGCTGCTCTTCGGTAATTATCTGTGTGCCGAGTTTCTCGGCTTTCTTAATCTTTTCAGCACCGGGGGCTTCGCCGGCCACCAGATATGTGGTGTGCCCGCTCACCGACGATGTAGTCTTCCCGCCGTGGCTCTCAATCAGTCCCTTTATTTCGTCCCTCGGAACAGAGAAAACGCCGGAAACCACAAAGATACTGCCTGAAAGCGTATCTGATACCTTTTTTGTGGTTTCTTGCTCAAATTTCAGCCCTGCTGCGCGAAGTTTTTCAATCTGCTCCAGATTTATGGGGTCTGCAAACCACTTGATGATGGCTTCGGCCATGATGTCTCCGACTTCATCGATCTGGACCAAGGTGTCCTTGTCGGCCGCCATTATAGCGTCGATGCTGCCGAAGCGGGCTGCCAGCATCTTAGCGGTGGCTTCGCCCACATGTCTTATGCCGAGGGCGAAGAACACTCTGTTGAAAGGCACGGACTTGGACTTCTCGAGGCTGGCAAGCAGGTTGTCGGCTGACTTTTCCTTCCAACCGTCTAGGGTGAGCAGCTGCTCTCTGGTGAGAGAATAGAGGTCGCTCAGGTGGCGGATGAAACCCTTGTCGTACAGCTGGTCAATAGTGGCTTCTCCGGCGAGGATGTCCATGGCCTTGCGGGAGATGAAATGCACGAATCCTGACTTTATCTGCACGGGGCAGGCGTTGGAGTTGGGGCAGTAGTGCTTGGCCTGACCTTCATCCCTTACAAGCTCCGCACCGCAGTCCGGGCAGAATCTGGGAAAATCTGGAACAGCTGCGTCTGCAGGGCGTTTCGACAACTCCACCTCGGTAATCTTGGGGATAATCTCGCCGCCTTTCTCTACATATACATAGTCGCCGACACGGATGTCCAGCAGGTCCATCTGGTCTTTGTTGTGGAGGGAGGCGCGTTTCACTATAGTGCCTGAGAGCGGTACGGGGTCGAGGTTGGCCACCGGAGTGATGGCGCCGGTGCGGCCCACCTGGTAGTCGATGCTCAGCAGCCTGGTGAGGGCCCTGTCGGGCTTGAACTTGTATGCAGTGGCCCAGCGGGGCGATTTTGCGGTATATCCCAGTTTCCTCTGAAGGTCAAGGCGGTTGACCTTTATCACTATGCCGTCGATGGCGAAGGGCAGGCTCCTGCGCGCTTCATCCCAATAGTCTATATAGCGGTTGACTTCTTCGATGCTGTCTACGACTTTGGAGTGTTCCGACACCGGAAGACCCCATGACTTTGCCGCGGCGATGGCCTCGGAATGGGTGGAGAAGGGGAGGTTCTCACCCAGCATGTGGTAAAGCACGCAGGCCAGACCTCTTGAGGCCACTTCGCTGCTGTCCTGGAGCTTCAGGGAGCCTGAAGCAGCATTGCGGGGATTGGCGAAAGGCCGCTCGTCGATCTCGTCCCTTTCGGCATTGAGGCGGTTGAAGGCCTCGAAGGGCATGTAAATCTCGCCGCGAATCTCGAATTCCTCAGGCCAGGAATCGCCCTTGAGAGTCTGTGGAATCGAGGCTATTGTAAGAACGTTGGCCGTCACGTCGTCGCCCTTGACTCCGTCGCCGCGGGTGACTGCCCACGCAAGCCGGCCGTGCTTGTAAGTCAGGCAGATGGCCGTACCGTCGAACTTGAGCTCGCAGCTGTAGCAGCAGGGCTCCATGATGGTCTTTGCGATGCGGTCGCTGAATTCACCGAGCTCTTCGCGGCTGTAGGTGTTGCCCAGAGACAGCATGGGGTATTTGTGCGCGCGCGTAGCGAATTCGAAAGGCTTGCCTTCCGAGGCATCCTGGTCCGGGGCCTTGGCTATGTCGCTGCCCACCTTCTGGGTGGGGGAGTCGGGCGATGCGAACTCGGGGAATTTCTTCTCGAGGGCCGCAAGCTCCTGCAGCATAATGTCGAATTCGAAGTCTGAGATTACAGGGGCGTTCAGGACATAATAATTGTAGTTGTGTCCGTTGATTTCCTTGCGGAGCTGCTCAATCCGCTCCCTGGCTTCTGTTTTTGTAATTTTCGACATGGCAATGTTGCAAAGATAGTCCTTTTTTTCTTACTTTTGGCCCCGTTAATCGAACCAATAATCGTTTGTCAACGAAACAATAATCAAAAATAAAATGAAAGATTCTATTATTATTCTCACAGGTGGCGGCCCCGCTCCCGGAATGAACACTGTTGTAGGTACAATCACCCAGGCTTTCGTAGCACGCGGATACCGAGTTATCGGTCTCCACGGCGGATATGAAGGTCTTTTCCGTCATGACGCTGAAATCGAAGACCTTGATTTCAAGAAGGCCGACAATATCTTCAACAGGGGAGGTTCATACCTCAGGATGAGCCGTTTCAAACCGACTCAGGAAGATTTCGAGCAGAATTTTAATCTGAAGCTCTTTCAGGACAACAATATCAAGCTTCTTGTTACCGTAGGCGGCGACGATACTGCTTCAACTGCCAACAGGATCGCCAAGTTCCTCGTTTCAAAGAACTATCCTATCAAGAACATCCACGTTCCCAAGACCATCGACAACGACCTTCCTCTTCCTGCCAACACTCCGACCTTCGGTTTCAACTCGGCAAAAGCTGAAGGCGCCCACGTTGCAACAACCGTATACGAGGATGCCCGCACTTCAGGCAACTGGTTCATCGTCAGCCTTATGGGCCGCAGCGCTGGTCACCTCGCACTCCATGTAGGTGCAAGCTGCCACTATCTGATGATCATCATCCCCGAGATGTTCAACAAGACTCAGATCACCGTCGACAAGATCGTCAACCTCGGCGTTTCAGCAATTCTCAAACGCAAGGTCCTCGGCATCCGTTACGGCGGTATCGTAGTTTCAGAAGGTGTGTTCCACGAGCTTGACGACGAGCAGCTTAAGTCTACCGGCATCAAGTTCACCTACGACGAGCACGGCCATCCCGAGCTTGGCAAGATCAGCAAGGCACAGCTCTTCAGCGAGCTCATCGAGATGAAGATGAAGTCTCTCGGCATCAAGGTCAAGACCCGTCCCATCGAGATCGGTTACGACATCCGCTGCCAGACCCCTATAGCATACGATCTCATGTACTGCTCACAGCTCGGCTGCGGCGTGTATGACCTGTTCGCACGCGGAGAAACCGGCTGCATGGTTTACGTAGACACAACCGGAAAGGTTACTCCTCTGTACCTCAAGGATCTTCAGGATCCCCAGACCGGCAAGATCCCGCCCCGCAGGGTGGACATCGAAGGCGACATGGCAAAGGGCATCTACAACCACATCGCACAGTACATTACCGAGGCTGACTATGAGGCAGCCCGTCAGTTCGTGAAGAATCCTGAGGATTACGATTTCTTCAAGATCCTCAACTGGCCGTCATTCTGCTAGCAGGACGATGTAGTCGAAAGGTTCCAGGATAAGAGGCTCCTCGAATTCCGGAACCCTTTCCACTCCGAAATAATCATAAGCATCCTTCGGGATGCTTATTTTTATTTGCTTGCGGCTGTCCGAGAAGTTGGCTGCCACGAGAGCCAGGCGGCCTTTGTAGCCGCGCATGAAAGTGAATATGCGCTGTGCGTCGAAATGGTCGCTGGTAGGGTTGGCGTACATAAGGTCGTATGTGCCGCCTTTGGCAAATATGTCGCTGACAGCCAGTGATGTGAGTTCGCAGTATCTTTCATGGAGCTCCTCTCGGAGGGCAGGGGGATTGTCCCTCCAGGTGAGGGTGCAGTAGTCGAATATGGAGGTGCGTCCGTCCTGTCCGCTGAAGCCTTCGCTGGCCATTCCGCGCTCGCCGTATTCCTGGCCGCAGTATATCATGAAAGGAGCCTGGTTGAAAAGCATCGATACGGCCAACGGCGCGAATGCCTTCCTGGCATCGCCGAGGAAATAGTCGGAAGCAATGCGCTGCTCGTCGTGATTCTCCAGGAAATTCAGCATCCTGGGCTGCAGGCCGCCGAGGAACTGCCATTCGTCGGTGAGCCAGTAGGCTGGCTCGCGGTTGGCGCTGATGGCCTTCAGGGCGTCGTAGAAGCCCGTTTTGTCATACAGATAGTCGAATCCGGCGTCGGCGTATTTTATGTAGTTTTTCTTGTCATACACCTCCGCAATGAAGAATGTGCCGGGGTACTCCTTGCGGACGTTCGCTATGGCCCACTCGAAAAACTCGGCCGTTACAAGCTCCACCATGTCGCAGCGGAAGCCGTCGACCCCCATGCCGGCCCAGTAGAGCAGGATGTCGAGCATCTTGTCCCAGGTCATGCGATAGTTGTAGTTCAGCTTTATGGTGTCGTACCAGTCGGTTATGCCGGGATGACGCGAGAAACAGTCGTTGCCGGTGGCCATTGCAGGGTCTTCGTCGTACAGTTCGCGGCCTGCGATGTTGAACGGCAGCTCCAGGGGGCCGTCGAGAGGGAAGAAGTTGGCCTGCGTGAAGTCGTTCCTGGTTGAATGGTAGCTGCGGGCCACATGGTTCGGAATGAAATCTATGACAACCTTCAGTCCGGCGTCGTGGGTACGCTGTATCAGCGCCTTGAATTCATCCAGCCT
Organism: Bacteroidales bacterium; assembly: GCA_017548725.1. Taxonomy (GTDB): domain Bacteria; phylum Bacteroidota; class Bacteroidia; order Bacteroidales; family UBA932; genus Equibacterium. The sequence goes on along the minus strand of JAFYZI010000093.1, from coordinate 609 downwards.
GCGGGCGGTGTCGACAGCCAGCTCCGGAGCCACGTCGTAATAGTCGCGAACGGCGTAGGGGCTGCCTGCCTTTCCTTTTACTATAGCCGGGCAGTCGGCAGGAAAGCCTTCGAACGACGTAGCGGTGGAGTGTGCGAGGATGCCGGTATACCACACCGCTCCGAGCGACAGGTCTTTCTTGAGCTGCTTCAGGTAGTCAGAAGTTATGTCGTTGAATTTGCCGCTGCCGTTAGTGGAATAGTCTCCTCCCGGAGTCCACTTGCGTTCTCCCATGACCCTGACGAACAGCTGATAAAGAATGAATTTGCCCATCGGTGTCAGAAAGGATATCCCACACCGAAGTGGAGGGTGAAGCCGTCTCGTTTAAACCACTGCCCCGGAGTGCGCCATGCCTGCGCCGCAGGGTCGTACTCCTTGACGCCCATGTCAAGCCTTATGACCAGCATAGAAAGGTCGAGCCTGAGGCCGACGCCCCAGCTCAGGGCGCTGGATTTAAGCAGCTTGTTCCATGTGAGGATGGCGTCTTCGTTGTCGATGTGGCTCTTGTCGTATGTGTAGTGGGGCAGTTCCCAGATATTTCCGGCATCGACGAAGAATGCGCCTTTGATT
>JAFYZI010000092.1 GCA_017548725.1 Bacteroidales bacterium | reverse complement strand
GCTCTTTTTCGTCTTTATACTGACTATCAATTATTTATGCAAAAATGCTTTCGAAAGGACGGGGAGAATTTTCGCAAAATGCGGTCTCGTCCGCACCGCTGAAAATGAAAACCAGTCGATTCGACTGGTTTTTTTTTATGCTTTGAAGTAACTGAAGTGAACGTTGCCGTACTTCTTTTCCTTGACGAAGCGGGGATGCTCCTTGAAGGCGAAAGTGCCGGGATGCTCGAGGACGAACAGCGCACCTTCATTAAGGATGCCGGCGGCAAAAACCTTGTCGGGGATGCCCTCCAGATTGTCGATGGCGTAGGGCGGATCGGCAAAGACGAAATCGAACTTCCTGGTGCAGATGTTCAGGAAATCAAAGACATTGTGGTGGACCACCTGCATCCCCTTGATGCCAAGGGCAGCAACAGTCTGCTTGATGAAACGGGCGTTGGCCGGATTCATCTCCACGGAAATGATGTCGCGGCAGCCGCGCGAAGCCGCCTCATAAGAGATGCTGCCGGTGCCGGAAAAGAGGTCGAGCATCGCAATCTGCTCGAAATCCAGCTCATTAATCAGAGTGTTGAACAGGCCCTCCTTGGCAAAATCGGTGGTAGGCCGCGCAGCATAGCCTGCCGGCGGCATGATCGCCTTGCCTTTAAGATCGCCACCTATTATCCGCATAAAGGCTCGACTCCCTTGAAATAAGAGAACAGAAGCTCCATGTTCTCATAGGCCAGATCTCCCTTGTAGTACAGGGTAGTCATCCTGGGATTGATCTGGAAGTCATGGAGGACAGCGAAGATGTAATAAAGAGCCGTAGTGAAATCCTTCGCCTCGTAAGAATTTGCAAGCAGCAGCTTGTCACCCGCTCCGAGGGCCAGGTGCAGCACTGCGCCTTCGATGGTAAAAAGTACCTTGTTGTAATCGTGGATCTGAGGCAGCCTGCACAGCAGGTCATATATGACAGGTTCCTTACCTTCAGGACCGGGCACAAAAAGCAGAACTGCCTCAAATGAGGGCAGTTCTACATATTTTACGGTCTCCGAAGGCGAGACTCCAACGACCTGCGACAGCAACTGTACGTCTCCGTTGAAGAACTCTTTCGGAACGAGTGTGTATTTCTCCACTACTCCCAGTTGCCGGCGTTGTTGTTAGGATTCTCGATGCTGCCGACCTGCAGACCCGGATAGCGGTTCTGGTCAGTCCTCTCGAAATTGAGGTTTACGAGGAGCTGATGATCCATACCCTTGAGCAGAGAATTGAAAGGAATGTCGGCCTCGAACAGAGGAACGTTCACACCTGATACAGTCTTGATGACAGACTTCATGATAACAGTGTCACCGCCTGAATAAGGGATAGTACGCAGATTCTCGGCTTTGAAATCTTTTCTGTCAACAAGGATTGTGTCGCGAACTTTCATCTTGATGGTCTCACGCCTTACGAGCTTGCGGGCTACTGCCAGCGAGTCATCCATTGAACCGATCTGTTTTACGATGGTCATTTCACCGTTGTTGTAGAAATCGATAAGAGAGTCCATAACCGGAGCATAGTGGTTGTGGACATTCTTGTAAGCTACCTGAAGAGTACGGATATCCTTCAGGAGAGTAATAGCGTCAGCTTCTCTTGCAGATCTCTCTTTGTTAAACTTGACAGGTTCCATTATGCTATTGACAATCAGGTACGCAAGGCCAATGATAATCAACGGGCAAATGACGTAAGTAAGAATTTTTTTCATGTTATAAATTATTATTTTCTAATTATTCGCGCTTGTATAGGTATGGTAATGTCATCTACAAAAGTAAAAATAATATTTAGTCCTTGCAATATATTTTTATTTTTGCAGAAAATAATTTTGCGTCTAGTGAGGACTTACAAAAATACAGAACAGTTGTGGAACATGATAGGCTCGGGCGAGAAAATCGTCCTGGTGGCGCACACCAACCCGGACGGGGATGCCATCGGCTCTATTTCAGCCATGTACCACTATTTGAAGCAGACAGGCAAGACTGCCGTCATGATGGTCCCCAACGCTTTTCCCGATTTCCTTTCATGCCTCGATCCGGCGGACAGCCGCATCCGCATATACCGCAACGGCCCGCAGGAATGCAATGATATCCTGGCAGAGGCTGACCTTATAATCTGCATGGACATGAGCGGCCCCAGCCGTATTGACGAGATGTCTGACGCCGTGTTCCAGGGCAGCTCTGCGAAGCGCATCCTTATAGACCATCACCTCAACCCCGTCACCGATCCGTTCGACATCGTCATATCAGACACGGAGGTCTCTTCGACCTGCGAACTGCTGCTCTCCCTGATACTTGAATCTGAGGATATCAATGGCGACATCGCCAAGGTCAACCTCGACTGCGCGACTTCGGTCGCCGCCGGCATCCTGACCGACACCAACAACTTCGCCAATTCGATTTTTCCCTCTACTCTGGAGAGAGCCTCGCTGCTCCTTAAGCGAGGCGTCGACAGGGACGCCCTGTACAACAGCATCTTCTGCTCATATTCCGCATCGAGAATGAAACTGATGGGATATCTGCTGTCAGAGAAAATGGAAATCATCCAGGGCGGCAGCGTCGCTTTCATCACCCTTGACAAGGCAGAGAAGGACAAATACTCATACTGCACCGGGGATTCCGAGGGCTTTGTCAACCTCCCTCTCAAGATAAGCGAAGTGCAGATGTCGGCCCTGCTGACAGAGGATGACGGATTTGTGAAAGTCTCCCTCAGGTCGAAAGGCGACCTCGACGTGAACCTTTTCGCAAGGCAGTACTGCAACGGAGGCGGCCACCGCAACGCTTCCGGAGGCAGACTCTACATGAAAATCTCCGAAACAGCCGCATATTTCACCGCCAGCATAGCGGAATATTTCAAAAAGGCATAGCTTTTGTTAAATTTGCGCTCGTATGAAAAAATCTCTCCTGCCCGCGATGTTGATTCTCTGCCTTGCAGTCCTGGCGGCCTGCACGATGGACGAGAAACTCAGCACCTGCGTCAAGCAGGAAGAGAGCATCGAGTCATACATTGAAAGCAAATTTGCCGACTCCACCGTGGTTATTACCGACAATGGCATCGCCCGCATAGTGATGGTCCATGGCAACGGCCCCGCGGCCCAGAAGGGAGACAGTGTGCTTTTCTCCTATAAGGGATACCTTTTCAGCAAGGGTCCCGGCGCCCAGTTCGCCGAAGGCCGCATCAAGGAGCGTCTCGGAGACAGGCACATGATCGACGGCCTGGACGAAGGCATGGTCGGCATGATGCGTGGAGAAGAAGCCTACATAGCGTTTTCCGCGAGGT
>JAFYZI010000091.1 GCA_017548725.1 Bacteroidales bacterium | reverse complement strand
TGCCTTCTCGCTCCGCTCCACAATCCTGCCAACCTTACCGGCATCAAGGCTATGGAAGAGCTGATGCCCGGTGTACCCCAGGTGGCAGTCTTCGACACCTCGTTCCATCAGAGCATGCCGGACTATGCGTACATGTACGCCATCGACTATTCATACTACGAGAAATACAAGATCCGCCGCTTCGGTTTCCACGGCACCAGCCACAAGTTCGTGGCCGAGAAGGCCTGCAAGCTGGCCGGACTGGATATCGAGAAGACCAAGCTGATTACCTGCCACCTCGGCAACGGCAGCTCCATCACCGCTATCGACGGCGGCCGCTCGGTCGACACTTCGATGGGCTTCACCCCGGTGGAGGGCGTGACCATGGGCACCCGCAGCGGTAATCTCGACGTGGGCGTGGTTACTTTCCTTATGGAGAAGGAAGGCCTCGACGCCGCCGGCATCAACAACCTCGTCAACAAGGAGAGCGGCCTGCAGGGCCTCAGCGGCTTCTCATCTGACTGCCGAGACCTGGTGGATGCCGAGAAATCCGGCTACAAACGTGCCGAGCTCGCTCTCAAGAAGCTGGCGTACGACATCAAGAAATACATCGGCGCATACGCTGCCGTGCTGAACGGAGTGGACATGATCGTGTTCACCGGCGGCATCGGCGAGAACTCCCAGAGAGTCCGCGAGCTTGTCTGCACGGGCCTCGACTATCTCGGCGTGGACTTCGACTTCGAGAAGAACGAGGAAACAAGGGGAGTGGACGCAGTGCTCACCAAGCGCCGCTCTAAAGTCAAAGTGATGGCTGTCACCACCAACGAGGAGCTGGTCATCGCCACCGACACGATGCAGATAGTAAAAGAACTGCAGGAAAAGGCAGCTCAGGAAGAAAACAATTAAAAAACTCAGATAATGATTACCAATTTTGACCAAATGTTCGAGGCTCTGCGCTCGAAACCCAAGAAAAGACTTGTTGCAGCATGGGCTGTTGACGACCATACAATAACCGCAGCTTCCAAAGCCTGCGAACTCGGCATCGTGGATGCCACTCTCGTCGGTGACGCCGACATGATCAAGGCTGTCTGCGAAAAAGAAGGCATAGACATTTCAGTATTCGAAATAGTCGACAATAAGGACGAGCTCGCCAGCATCGCCCAGGCCATCGACCTCATCAACGAAGGCAAAGGCAACATCCTGATGAAAGGCCTCTGCAGCACCGACAAATACATGCGCGGCATCCTCAACAAGGAGCGCGGCCTGCTGCCTCCCAAGGCTGTGCTGAGCCACGTCAGCGTCATCCAGAACCCTAATTATCCCAAGTTCATCATCTTCGGCGACATGGCTGTCATCCCCGCTCCGGACCTGAAGCAGAAAGAAGCTATCACCAAATATGTAGTCAGCGTTGCCAAAGCTTTCGGCATCCAGACTCCGAAGGTTGCCTTCGTGGCCGCTACCGAGCAGATGATGGAAGGTATGCAGGCTTGCGTCGATGCTGCAATCCTCAGCAAGAAGTGCGACCGCGGCCAGATCAAAGGTTGCGTAGGAGACGGCCCTCTGGCCCTCGACGTCGCTCTCAGCCCCGAGGCTGTAGCCATCAAGAAACTCAAGAGCGAAGTGGCCGGCGACGCCGACTGCCTCGTATTCCCCAACATCGAGAGCGCGAACGTGTTCTACAAGAGCAATTCGCAGCTGATGAAGGGCGTGAAACAGGCTGCTATCGTGGCTGGCGCCGCAGCTCCCTGCGTGCTTTCAAGCCGTGCCGACAGCATCGACACCAAGTTGAACTCCATAGCTCTGGCCGCCCTTACAGCCAAGTAAAGACTGCTGACACCTCTGCATGATTCCTACCGAACTGGGGACTGAAAACGTCGGCAAACTGCTGAAGCAGTATGCTATGCCGGCTATTGTGGCCATGGCAGCCGCCAGTCTGTACAATATGGTAGACAGCATCTTCATCGGGCAGGGAGTCGGCCCCATGGCCATCGCAGGCCTGGCCGTCACCTTCCCCCTGATGAATCTGTCCACCGCTTTCGGAACGCTTGTCGGCGTAGGCGCCGCCACCCTCATCTCGATGCTGCTCGGCCAGAAGAACTATTACATGGCCAACAGGGTCCTGGGCAACGTGGTGATGCTGAATGTCGCCATAGGAGTCTTCGTGACTGTCGTAGGACTGGTGTTCCTGGATCCCATCCTGTATTTCTTCGGAGCCAGCGAAGTGACGATCCCTTATGCCCGCGAGTATATGGTGATCATCCTGGCAGCCAACATAATCACCCATCTCTACTATGGCCTGAACGGAGTGGTGAGGGCCAGCGGACTGCCCCGCAAGGCAATGTTGGCCACCCTGCTGGCCGTAGGCCTGAACACTGTGCTGGACCCCATCTTCATCTTCGTGCTGGACATGGGTATCCGGGGCGCCGCGATAGCTACTGTGTTGGCGCAGATTGTGGCTCTGGTATGGATTACGAAGATACTCTGCGACAAAAACCACGTGCTGCATTTCAGCCGCGAGGTCTTCCGTTTCGATATGAAGATAGCGCAGCGCTCGCTCTCCATCGGCATGGCTCCGTTCCTTATGAACGTGGCCTCCTGCTTCGTGGTGATCCTCATCAACCGCCAGCTGCAGTTCCATGGAGGTGACATGGCCATCGGCGCCTACGGTATAATCAACCGTATAGTCTTCCTCTTCGTGATGCTGAATCTGGGCTTCACCCAGGGCATGCAGCCCATTGCGGGCTACAACTACGGCGCAAAGCAGTACGACAGGGTGAGGAAGGTTCTCAAGCTCACCATTATCTGCGCTACCATAACCACCACCCTGGGCTTCCTGTTCGGAGAGATCATCCCCGGGACCATCGTGTCTCTCTTTACGAGAGATCAGTCTCTCAGGGAGCTGTCCGCCCATGCTCTAAGGATAGATGTGGCGCTGTTCCCTCTGGTTGGTTTCCAGATCGTGGTTTCCAATTTCTTCCAGTGCATCGGCTATGTCAACAAGGCCATCTTCTTGTCGTTGAGCCGTCAGCTGCTCTTCCTGCTGCCGTTCCTTATCATATTCCCCAGACTGTGGGGTACTGACGGAGTGTGGTGGAGCATGCCTGCCTCAGACTTCGTTGCGGCCGTGATAGCGCTGGTGATGATAATCCGCCTCATGAAAAACTTCGGCAAAGACGAAAAAGCCATATTAAGCTAAGCGTTATGGAAAGACAGATAATCATAACCCTCGGAAGGAGGATAGGAGCCGGCGGCCTCGAGATAGCGAGCAAGCTTGCGGAGCGGCTGGGTGTCAAGGTCTACGACAAGGAACTGATAAAAATCGCTGCCCGACACAGCGGCATCTCGGCAGACCTCTTTGAGAAGAATGACGAACGGCCCATACCCAAAGGCCGCTTCGCCCGTTTCTTCGAGCAGGATTATACCCAGGAAAACGCCATATCCGAAGACGGTCTGTTCCGCACCCAGAGCGACATAATCCGGCAGCTGGCCGACGAAGGGAGCGGCATATTCGTGGGACGCTGCGCAGACTATGTACTGCGCGACCGCGAGGGCATGCTGAGCGTCTTCATCACGGCCGACAAGGCAGACCGCATCGCCAGGATCATGGAGAAAGACGGCCTTACGGCCAGGGAGGCTGAGAAATATATCGACCAGGGCGAACGCCGCCGCACGTCGTACTACAACTACTACACTTTCAAGGAGTGGGGCGACAGCGCAAGCTACGACCTCTGCCTGAACAGCAGCCGTTTCGGCATTGACGGCTGTGTGGACTGCATAATTGAAATGCTCGGCAAGTGACACTATTTCCACTATGGACGAAAAGATAATATTCTCGATGAACGGGGTAGGCAAGATACTGCCCCACAACAACAAGGTTATCCTCAAGGACATCTATCTGTCGTTCTTCTATGGTGCCAAGATCGGCATCGTGGGTATGAACGGAGCCGGAAAGTCTACCCTGATGAAGATCATCGCCGGACTGGAGAAATCCTATCAGGGCGAGGTGGTCTGGGCTCCAGGCTACAGCGTAGGCTATCTGGAGCAGGAGCCTAAGCTCGACGATGCCAAGACAGTGAAGGAAGTTGTCCAGGAGGGCGTGCAGGAAGTCATGGACGTCCTCAAGGAATATGAGGAAGTGAACATGAAGTTCATGGAGCCCATGGACGACGATGAAATGAACGCCCTCATAGCCCGGCAGGGCGAACTCACTGAGAAGATTGAACACCTCGGCGGCTGGGACATCGACAGCAAGCTGGAAAGGGCTATGGACGCTCTGCAATGCCCAGACCCCGACGCCCTGACGGCCAACCTCTCCGGAGGAGAGCGGCGCAGGGTGGCCTTGTGCAGGCTGTTGCTGCAGGAGCCGGACGTGCTGTTGCTCGACGAGCCCACCAACCACCTCGATACCGAGAGTATCCAGTGGCTGGAGGCCCACCTGCGCCAGTACAAGGGCACAGTCATCGCCGTGACCCACGACCGTTATTTCCTCGACAATGTGGCAGGATGGATCCTGGAGCTCGACAGGGGAGAGGGCATTCCGTGGAAAGGCAACTATTCCAGCTGGCTGGAACAGAAGACAGCCCGTCTCAGGGTTGAGGAGAAGCAGCAGAGCAAGCGCGCCAAGACTCTGGAGCGCGAGCTGGAGTGGGTCCGCATGGCCCCGAAGGCCCGTCAGGCCAAGTCCAAGGCCCGTCTGGGCGCTTACGAGAAGTTGCTGAACGAAGAGACGAAGCAGCAGGAGGAGAAGCTGGAGATATACATCCCCAACGGCCCGCGCCTCGGCAACAAGGTCATCGAGTTCAACGACGTCAGCAAGGCATACGGCGACAAGCTGCTTTTCGAGCATCTCAGCTTCAAGCTGCCCCCGGCAGGCATCGTAGGTGTAATCGGTCCCAACGGCGCCGGCAAGACTACGCTGTTCCGCCTGATAATGGGCCTCGAGACTCCGGATACCGGCAGTTTCGAGATAGGGGAGACCGTGCAGATCGCCTATGTCGACCAGCAGCATAAGAAGATCGACCCCGACAAAACCATATATGAGACTGTGGCCGGAGATTCCGAATATGTCTACCTCGGCAATAAGGAAGTGAATGCCAGGGCTTATATCAGCCG
>JAFYZI010000090.1 GCA_017548725.1 Bacteroidales bacterium | reverse complement strand
CTGGCTTAGCGACGCGGTTTTCTACCAGATATATCCGTCTTCTTATCAGGACAGCGACAGCAACGGCATCGGAGATATTCCGGGCATCATATCACGCCTTGATTATATACAGTCGATAGGGGTGACCGCCATCTGGCTGAATCCGGTGTATGTGTCGGGATGGACCGACGGCGGATACGATGTGATTGACTTCTACCGTGTGGACAAGCGCTTCGGAACTAATTCGGATCTGATGGAGCTGATCCGTCAGGCTCATGCGCGTGGCATCAAGGTGGTGATGGACCTCGTGGCCGGACACTCTTCCGACCAGTGCGAATGGTTCCTGCAGTCAAAGGAAGCTCCGGATTTGCGCTACTCCGACTATTACATCTGGCCTTCTTTCAAGCCTGAGGGAGTCACCGGCCCTGACGCTGCTCTGCTCAGCAAGTTCGTGGCTACAGACGCTCCGCGCGGACCTTTCTATATCAAGAACTTTTTCGACACCCAGCCGGCGCTGAACTTCGGTTTCGCAAATCCCAATCCTGAGCATCCGTGGGAGCAGGCTGTCGACGCTCCGGGCCCGATGTCGATGCGCCGCGAGCTTAAGAACATAATATCTTTCTGGATGGACAAGGGTGTGGACGGTTTCAGGGTTGACATGGCCGCCAGCCTGGTGAAGAACGACCCCGACAAGTCTGCAACAATCAAGTTATGGAAAGACGACCTGATGAAATGGTTCGGCAGCGAATATCCGGAAGGAGTGCTGATCGCGGAATGGTTCAATCCGGTGCAGTCCATCGAAGCCGGCTTTGACCTCGACTTCTTCTGCCACGACGGCCGCTACAATTACTCGACGCTATTCTTCTACGGCCGCCGAGGTTTCGGCCCCAACGCAACTCAGTCCACACCATACTTCGACGAGGCCGGGGCAGGCAGCCTTAAAGAATGGTATGACCTATACACCTATCAGTACGACGGCGTCAAGGGCAAGGGCTATGTCTGCATGCCTACCGGCAACCACGACTTCAACCGCGTATGCACGGAAGGACGCACGAATCCCGAAGAGCTCAAGGTGGCTATGACCTTCTTCCTGACTATGCCCGGCGTACCGTTCATTTATTACGGCGACGAGATCGGCCTCAAGCAGAATCCCGCAGCTCCTTCGACCGACGGCTCCGGCTTCAGGGCGGGCTGCCGCATCCCCATGCTCTGGAACGCGACCGCCAACGCCGGCTTCTCAACCGCTCCCATCGAGAAGATCTACATCCCTCAGGATCCCGACCCGAACCGCATGACTGTCGAGAAAGCTGAGGCTGACCCCAATTCTCTGCTGTACTACGTCCGTGCGATGCTCCAGCTCCGCAAGCAAGTCAAAGCTCTGGGGGCAGACGCATCCTGGAAACTGGTCAGCTCGCTCGACCAGCCGTATCCGATGGTGTACGAGAGGAAACTCGGTGCCGAGCGCTGCTACATTGTCCTGAACCCTTCCGCCAAGGCAGTGACAGTCACTCTCCCTGCAGAGCCCTCGAAACCCGTGCTGATCGGCGGCAATTACAAGAAATGCACTTACAAGCAGACAAAGAAAGGAGATGTGGTCAGCATATCCCCGGTGTCTGCAGCAATATTCAAATTCTAGAGTATCCGGGCCGCAAAGAGGCTGTCCGTCTGCAGCCGTTCCTTGCCTTTCCTTTTGATAATTTGCTATTTATTCCTAAATTAGAGGAATTAATGGCAATAGGAATCTATGGACGCTGTCAAGGTTATCGAGATTAAGAAAAGCGTATTTGAGGACAATGACAAGGATGCGGCGGCGCTGAGGTGGTCGTTGAAGGGCAGGGGAGTGTACCTGCTGAATCTGATGTCTTCGCCGGGCAGCGGCAAGACCACCACTCTCATCCAGCTGCTGAACCGCATCAAGGGTAAACTCCGGGTTGCGGTGATGGAGGCCGACATAGATTCGGACGTGGATGCCGTGAAGATCCTGGAGGCGACCGGAGTGCCGTCCATCCAGCTCCATACGGGCGGCATGTGCCACCTGGACGCCGAGATGACTCGCCAGGGCCTCGCAAGCCTGCCGGAAACCGGTATTGGAAATCTCACTGACGGCAGCGACAGCAGCACCGCAGAAGCCGGTCTGGACCTGGTGATCCTCGAGAACGTCGGCAACCTAGTCTGCCCGGCCGAGTTCGACACTGGCGCCTGCCGCAACGCCATGATCCTCTCCGTGCCCGAGGGACATGACAAGCCCCTCAAATATCCCCTGATGTTTACTGTCTGTGACCTTGTGATAATAAACAAGATCGATGTGCTGCCGTATTTCGACTTCGACATGGAAAAATGCGCGGAGTACGTGCACATGCGCAATCCAAAGGCCGAAATCATCCCCATCTGCGCCCGCACCGGCGAAGGCGTGGACGCCCTGGCAGACTGGATACTGAAGGAAGTTGAAGCCTGGAAATCAGCCCCCGCCTGCTGACCTGATTTGAAAAACACGAAAACACTATAGCTTATGCCTGAAATGTCGACAACGTTTGTCCCCAAGCACAAAGGGGACAAAAACCCGAACCCCAAGCTTCTGAAATTCGTCCGCCACGTGACCGACCGCGTTCCCGGCAAGATCAAGAT
>JAFYZI010000089.1 GCA_017548725.1 Bacteroidales bacterium | reverse complement strand
GGGGCTCAGCGCTGACAATAAGCTGCTGAAGCAGGTTACTGACCTCGCTCTCCTCGCCAACGGCATGCTGAAAGGCAAGGACCTCGCCGAATTCATCAAGCGCAGCGAAGAACTTCTATAGAAAAATCTCGAATATTTTTGGGATTTCAAAAAATAATCATACATTTGCAATCCCAAAAGTAAGGGAGCTTAGCTCAGTTGGTTCAGAGCGTCTGCCTTACAAGCAGAGGGTCGGGGGTTCGAATCCCTCAGCTCCCACAAAAAAAACCGAACAGAAATGTTCGGTTTTTTTTGTGGGAGCTCCCTTTTACAAGAGGTGGGCGGCATAGATGCCTAGGAGGATATCGCGCATCTCGGCAGGCTTGCCCTTGAGGTCCTTGTCGATGTGGGCGATGAAGGCGTCCTTTTCTTCCTGCGTGTAATGGTCGCTGAAGCGGTCGCTGCCGGTAAGCATATCCGCAGCGATGTAATTCGACGGCCATAACTTGAAGGCAGGAAGGATGTGACTGTCGATAATCGACGCAAGAACCCTGAACTTGTCGTTCTTCTCAGCCTTGTCGGCCTCCTGGAGTTCTTCCAGAGTCAACGGCTTGCAGAACTCGAGGTGCACACGACCTTTGTACTGCTGTATGCCGTTAATCATGCTCACAAGGTCCTCCCCCTGTTTCTTATGGTATTCGCCGTCGCGCTTCTTCACAAGCAGCTCATGAGCCTTCATTGCGCCGCAGGTCTCATATTCATAAGACACAGCCATCGGCATGATGTTCAATTCCGAGAAATCGTCTACGAAAGATCCGCTGCCCGACATGCTCAGCATCTTCAGGACGCCCTGTTCGGTGGCATCATGACCATCCTTGCTGCGGCCCTGCTTCTGAGCCAGCCAGATGCTGCAGGCCTGGTTTCTCATCTTCTCCCTGATATACTCCGACAGCAGCTGCGCTGAATTGTACAGATCCTTGACAGAACCGCTGCGCTTGACGGTAATCATCCTGTTCGAACGAATCAGGTCGCCCACAGACGGCACGCCGATCAGGTTGTCACCAGCAGCGATTTCCGTCATGGGAATGCCGTTCTTATGGAGAGTCACCTGAACAAAAGCAGGATCGAGCACTATATCCCTGTGGCTGGACAACAGCAGGAAGCGGCCGATGCTTCCGTCATCCTTCCTGAAATTTTCCACGCCTGCCACAGTAAGCCCGTCTGTAGTCAGCTCGATTGTCCTGTTGACAATCTGAGTCATAACCTTGGTCTGGAAATCCTCCACACCCTTGATGTCCATCAGCAGGGATGTCAGATAGCCATGCCCCTTGTCGGCAAATAGAAAATCCTCGAACATATAAGTGGTAGGAGAAATTGCCATCCTCTTGGCAGCCTTCCTAACCTCTCTGTCATTATAAGGTCTGATCGGGTCGAATTTCTTATCCATATCTTACAGATTATCTTCGCTGCGACCATAGAGATCCACACAGGGCATGGCAAGCGCGAGTATCGAATAGGTTAATGCAATTATATAAGGCAATTGTTCAAATGAATACTTTGTATCGTCTAATTTACAGCAAAGTAGCGCAGTTGCACAAGCGGTTGCAATCATGAGCCAACCCCTCCATCCGGTAAGCCTCCAGAGCAGGAAGGCAAGCCCTGCAAGAGAGAAAACCATCAGCAGCACCTTCACGTCAACTCCGAATGCCATACCGGCGATGAGCAGCAGAGCGCAAAGCATGGCACCGCCGAAAAGCGAAGCGTAATCATACCTGATCACCCCTGCTCCGGCAGCAGACTTCCTGAGTGAATTGGCAGAAGCAAGCTTGGAGGCTTTCGAACTGCCCACAAGATACTGCACGCCGAAAATGATAATGGTTATGAGGAAAACTGTCAGAAACAGCAGCTCGGCAGTCTTGTTGTTCTCAATTTTGTCCGCCAGAAGGCTTGCCCCCCATGCCAGCAGCACACACACAGCGCCGAAGACCAGGTTCCTGAGAAGCTTTGAGAACGCCTCGGAAGCCTTTATCCTGCCGGACATTACGGTAATGACAAACAGGAAGCACATCAGGGCGAAAGCAACAGCCAGCCATATCCATGTGCCGCCGACGCCCGGCTTCAGCCATCCGGTCAGCGTATCGATGTTGAAGAATCCCAACAGCCCTGAGAATGAGGCGAAGCCCACAAGCAGGGTCACTATCGGGATAATGTATTTTCTAGCTTTTTTCATGATTGTTCATTGAATTTGTACTGCACCTTCAGCAGCGAAGAGTCGCCATAACTCAAGAAGCGGAATCCGTGGTCCAGGGCGAAACCGTACATCTGCTTCCAGCCCTCACCGACAGCGGCCGCGATCAGCAGCAGCAAGGTGCTCTTGGGCTGGTGGAAATTCGTCACCATATAGGTCACGAACTTGAATTCATAGGAAGGTACGATAATTAAGTTTGTTCTTGAAGTGAGAGTGTTTAGTTTATTGTCAGTTAAATATTTAATCAAAGCATTAACGGCATCTGCAGGAGAGTAACAGTAGCCCTCGTCGCGATAAGGTTCCCACTGCTCGACTACCCCCGGCTCGCCTCTCTCTATGCAATGTACGCCAAGGTAATAGATCGACTCCAGAGAGCGGATGGAGGTGGTACCGACAGCCACAATCTCCTTGCCGGCATGGCGCAAAAGGGCCTGAAGGAACTCTTTCGATACCGAAAAAGGCTCCCCGTGCATCGTATGGTCAGCGATAAACTCGCTCTTGACGGGCAGGAAAGTGCCTGCACCAACATGTAGACAGAGTTTTACGCGCTCAATCCCTTTTGCATCAATAGCCGAAAGCTCTCTTTCAGTAAAATGCAGGCCCGCGGTCGGAGCTGCGACGGAACCTTCTATCCGCGCATACATAGTCTGGTAGCGGGTGAAATCTATCTCCTCAGTTTCCCTGTTAAGGTAGGGAGGGATCGGCATCCTGCCGCACATTTCCATTACCTGGGAGAACGACAAACCGCCGTTCCAGGTGAATCTGACGATGAAGGCGTTAGCTTCACGACTAATCAAGTCAGCCTTGAGGTTAACGGCTTTTATTTCTTCATTGTCAACATGTTCCACATATAACGAAAGTGTGTCGCCCTTCCACTTTTTAGCATTTCCGACGATTGTCTTCCACACACAACTGCCAGTGGTGGCAAAGGCCTGCTGATAGTCCGCAGGATCCTTCGGCTCGAGGCAGAAAACCTCTATCAACGCCCCGGATTCGCGCTTGAACAGCAACCTGGCAGGCACAACCTTGGTTTCGTTGAAAACCATCAGGGAATTGGCGGGAAGATAGTCTGCAATATCCTTGAAAAGGCGTTCCTGAGGCGCTCCGTCGATGTTCAGGAGCAATTTAGAATCGTCCCGGTTCGCCAGAGGATACTTGGCGATACGGTCTTCAGGCAGATCGTAGAAGAAATCGTTGATTCTAATTGCGGGTTTCACCTTAATTTAATATAGGGACAACAAAGATAGTCAAAATATACACTTGGAGAAATAAAGCTGTTTTAATCGCAGAGCAGGGGAGTCTGACACTTTTAATCAGTTTTTAAGCGTTCACAAAAATCAACAAATTTTAACGCACATATTTCACACATGTAAATTGCTCGGATATCAACATGTGTTTACAAATGTTATTAACACAATGGCTACCAATCAATAATATCGAACCATAACCAAAAATTATAGTATAAATTATAAAAATATAAAATACTAAAACCCAGTGTTTTATGTGGTACTATATAACCTTTGGGACTATGTCGAAAATTGTAAATTTTGGCCAAAATCGCCATTTTACAACAATCTTCAGTCAATAACTACCCGAAAACCCAGTATTTTATAAAAATCACCGCGAGAAACACTGCAGCCACAATATGCTGGGATAATCCCTACCCTCCTGCAAATGCCCCGATCATGCACGTTACATGTTTAAAGATTACTTCTGTAACGTCTGGAAATATTTGTATCGTCCCAAAAATTCTTTACATTTGTAATGATTAGCAATTTACAAAATGGAACAGCGATTACAGCTCTTTTTGCAGATGGAGCAACTCAGCCAAAGTCAGTTTGCAGACAAGATGGGAATACAGCGTTCAGGCGTCACCCATCTCCTATCCGGCCGGAATAAACCGAGTTTTGAGTTTATCACCAGAATGCTGCAGACCTTCCCCACCCTGAACGCCGAATGGCTCATACTGGGCAAAGGAAAACCTTATAAAGACTCGTCTGCGAGCCCTGAAATCCCCGTCACCCCCCAGTCGGAAAGCCTCCCGGAGGCTACTCTTTTCGCCCCGGAATTGGAGCAGCTGCCTGTCGAAGATACCGAAATATATGATTTCGGTAACAATATTCAAATTAATGAACTAGAGGAAATTAAGCAATCCTCTCCTATTCCCGGTACTCCAAAAGCCATCAAGGCAATCTTGATTTTATACGAGGACGGTACATACGAAAAGAGATAATTGATTATTTTTGTACAGATGTACAAATTAATCAGACCTATATTATTTCTCTTCCAGCCGGAGACTATCCACAGGATGATTTTGAACCTGCTGAAATTCTGCAGGTACATCCCCTTTTGCCGTACTCTGTTAAGAATATGCTACTGCCCTCATACAAAGGGGCTTGAGCGCGAATTGTTCGGCATTACATTCAAGCATCCCGTAGGCCTGGCCGCAGGATTCGACAAGAACGGCGACATGTACAACGACCTGGCCAATTTCGGCTTCTCATTCATAGAAATAGGCTCCCTCACGCCGAAACCCCAGGACGGGAACCCTCTTCCCCGCTGCTTCAGGCTCCCCAAGGACAAGGCTATCATCAACCGCATGGGCATAAACAACAAAGGTGCGCGCTATGCGGCCAACCGCCTGATTGCGGAAAAGCCAGTGAGGTGCAAGCTCGCGGCCAGCATCACCAAGAATGCTGCAACTCCCAATGAGACAGCCTATAAGGACTATGAGAAGTCCCTTGCGATCCTCTATGATTTCGTGGATTTCTTCGTTCTGAATGTGTCCTGCCCCAATGTCAGGGACCTCACCGAGCTTCAGGACATCCCCGCCCTGGCCGAACTGTTCGAGCATGTCAATACCGTCCGCCGCTTCAACGACGAGCACAAGCCCGTCCTGCTGAAGGTTTCCCCCGATATCCCGCTGGAGCAGCTCGATGAGATCATAGATCTGGCCCTCCTGAGCGGAATAGAGGGCATTGTAGCCACGAACACCACCCGCAGCAGGGAAAACCTTGTCACAGACCCTAAAGTCGTAGAAACGATAGGAAACGGCGGTTTGAGCGGCGCCCCTCTGTACGAGAAGTCCCTGGCCTTCGTCAAGCACATCCACGAGAAGACTGCCGGCATCATCCCCATCGTCGCTTGCGGCGGTATAATGAAACCGGAACAAGCTCTTGAGATGCTTGATGCAGGTGCCTCACTTATAGAAATATACACAGGCTTTATCTATAATGGTCCAGCCTATGTCAAGAGAATAAACAGATACCTTGCAAAGGCTTACGCCAAAAGGAAAAAATGACAACAGCTTCGATATGCACAATCGGCGATGAGATCCTCATAGGCCAGATCGTCGACACCAACTCTTCCAAGATAAGTATTGCACTCAACCGTCTCGGCATCAAGGTCCGCTACATGCTGTCCATCGGAGACGATCGCGAAGAGATAATTACCAATCTTAGCAATTGCTTAAAACAGACCGATATAGTCATTGTTACCGGAGGTCTTGGTCCAACTAAGGACGACATCACGAAGGACGCTCTCGCGAGCCTTTCCGGAGCCACAGGATACAAGGAATCCCCCGAGCAGCTGGCCATAGTAAAGAGAATTTTGGGCGCAAGGCATATTGACCTGCTGGACATCAACCTGGCCCAGGCCCAGGTGCCCGACACTTGCGAGGTCATCCCCAACAATCTCGGCACGGCCCCCTGCATGAGGTTCGCCTTTGACGAAAAGAAGTATGGCCACAAGGCCGTCCTGTACTCTCTGCCCGGCGTTCCTTACGAAGCCGAAGGGCTTCTGGAAGACATCCTCGAAGACATAAAGAAACACTTTATTTTAGAGAAGATAATCCACAAGAACATAATTACTTTCGGGGTTCCCGAATCTGTTCTTTCAAAGCAGATAGAGAGCTGGGAAGACGCCCTGCCGGAGTGGCTGCACCTGGCCTACCTGCCCAACGCAACCATCGGCATCCGCCTGCGCCTCTCCTGCTACGGCGCCGACGACGAATCGAGGGTGGCTCGCATGGACCAGGAGATCGAGAAACTCAGAGAATTGCTCGGCCCTACCATTTACGGTAGCGGAGACGACACTCTGCAGTCAATCCTGCCCCGACTGCTGAAATGTCCGCCCGAGGCTGCCCGCCAGGAGACCATTTCCGTGGCCGAATCCTGCACCGGAGGCCACCTTTCCGAGCTCATCACTTCTATTCCCGGATGTTCGCGATACTATAACGGCTCGGTCACCTCATATTCCAACGAGGTAAAGATAAACGTCCTGGGTGTCGATCCGGACATCATCGCCAACTTTGGGGCCGTAAGCCAGCAGTGCGCCGAGGCCATGGCCAAAGGTGTCGCCAACCTGATGGACACCGACTACTCAATAGCCACCACAGGCATCGCAGGACCGGATGGAGGCAGCAAAGAAAAGCCAGTCGGAACTTGCTGGATTGCAGCTGTTCACAGAAATAGAACTACAGGAGAAGTTGAAGTAGTGTCGAAGAAGGTTCTCTCGATGTCAGCCTCGAGGGACGTCAACATAAAACGCTTCGCTTCGAACGCCCTTGACTTGTTCAGGCGCCTCGCAGAGCAGCAGTTGTTCTAAGCCCCCTGCCCTAATTTTCTTTCAACCACTTGCGCGCGTTGATGAACATGTCAACCCACGGAGTTGCCTCGTCGTGACGCCTCTCCTCGGGATACCAGGCCCAGTTGTAAGGTCTCAGACCCCTTTCAGGGTGCGGCATCATGGCCAGATGGCGGCCGTCACGGCTGCAGACACCGGCAATCGAATGTTCTGAACCGTTCGGATTGGCCGGATAGGCGTCGTAGCTGTATTGCAGGGCTACTGCGAACTCCTGATCTTCGAGCTTCTTTCCGACAGGCAGGCTGAAGCGACCCTCTCCGTGTGACACCCATATTCCGAGTGAAGATCCCTGCAGAGACTTGAGCATGATGGCAGGCGAAGAAGGAACGTCGACACCCACGAACGCACACTCGTGTTTCCTAGAAACATTATGTTTCATCTTAGGTGAAGCTCCTATGTGTCCGGGAGTTACAAAGTCCAATTCAGCCATTAGTTGACATCCGTTGCAAATACCGAGACTCATGGTGTCCTTCCTTGCATAGAAGCGCTCGAGAGTCTCGCGAGCCTTCTCATTATAGTGCAGAGCGCCGGCCCAGCCCTTAGCCGAACCGAGTACGTCGGCATTCGAGAAGCCGCCCACGAACACGATCAGCCTGACGTCGTCGAGAGTCTCGCGACCGGTGGTGAGGTCGGTGGTATGCACATCCTTGACCTTGAACCCGGCCATATAGAGAGCCCAGGCCATCTCACGTTCGCTGTTGGAGCCTTTTTCGCGGATTATTGCGGCCACAGGCTTCTCTTCCTCCTTTCCGGCAAAGAGACCTTCACGCCACAATTCCCGCTCCGGGAAGCGGAAGCGCAGCGGCTGTGCACCATAATTCTTGAATCGCTCCTCGGCCATACCGCCGGAAACCTGCCTCTTGTCGAAAAGGTATGAAGTCCTGAACCACTCCTGCCTCATTTCATCCACATCGAGGGTCAGAGTACCTTCAGCATACTTGACAGTAGCTTTGCGGCCTGCGCAGGTGCCGCCAATGGCGAACCATGCGACTCCAGCTTTGTCCAGGACGGCCTTCACGGCCTTGCCGTCAGCAACCTGTAGCACTACCGCAGAGGTCTCGCTGAAGAGGACGTTGGAGTTGAAGCCGCTAAGGTCGACATCGACCGCTCCGTCGACATTCGGGAAGCAGCTCTCGAGCAGCGTTGTCAGCAGTCCGCCGGCCGAAACGTCGTGTCCGGCGAGCAGAAGTTCGCTGTCGACAAGAGCCTGTACCGTATTGAAACATTTCTTGAAATAAGAGGCTTCAACATCCGGACACTCAGAACCTACAGCAGAGAAAATCTGTGCGAAGGCCGAGCCTCCGAGAGGGTATTTGGCATCTTTCACGAACGGCACATACAACAGTTCGGAAGCGCCCTGTGCGAAGTTGGCATGCACGGTCTTTGTAATGTCTTTCACCCTGCCGACAGTCGAAATGATCATGCTGCCCGGGGCGAGCACCTTCGAGCCGTCTTTGTATTTCTGGGTCATTGACATGGAGTCCTTGCCGGTGGGAATATTCACTCCCAGTGCGCAGGCAAAATCACTGGCACCCTGGACTGCGCTATAGAGGCGGCTGTCTTCGCCGGGGTTCCTGGTAGGCCACATCCAGTTGGCGCTGAGGCTGACGGCATCCAGGCCGCCTTCGATATCCGCCCAGACCATATTTGTCAGGGCCTCTGCGATAGTGAGCCTCTCGCCTGCCGCCGGGTCGATCAGGGCAGCCACGCATGCATGGCCGATCGAAGTCGCGATACCCTCGTTGCTGTTATATCCGATGGCTGTCACAGCCACATCGTTAAGCGGCAGCTGGATCTCGCCGCAGGTCTGCTGGCAGGCGATCAGTCCGGTGACGCAACGATCCACCTTGTTGGTCAGCCAGTCCTTACAAGCCACTTGTTCAAGAGAGAGCAACTGCTTTATTTTAAGATAGATATCCTCCTTCGTTAAAAGTTTCACATCAGGTACGTCCGCAAAACTTCTCTTCAATGTAACATCCTCCATCACGGTCTTGGGAGTCGAACCGAGCATGTCGCTTACAGCCAGATTCATGGGCACCGCACCAGTCTTGCTGTCCATCAAAGTGAAGTTGTGACGGCCGGTGGTCTCGCCGATCTCATAGAAGGGCGCCCTCTCGCGCTCGGCGATGGCCTTGATCTCGGCCACATCTTCCTTACTCACCACCATACCCATGCGCTCCTGGCTTTCATTACCTATGATTTCTTTATATGACAAGGTCTTGTCGCCTATCGGCAGCTTAGCGATATCCATAGTGCCGCCGGTGGCCTCCACAAGCTCGGAGAGGCAGTTCAGGTGACCGCCTGCACCGTGGTCATGGACTGATATGATAGAGTTGCGACCGCTTTCCGCAACGGCTCTGATGGCATTGTAGACCCTTTTCTGCATTTCGGGATTGGACCTCTGCACCGCATTCAGCTCGATGGCGTCGGCATATTCGCCGGTAGCCACTGAAGATACGGCGCCGCCGCCCATACCGATGCGGTAGTTGTCGCCGCCCATCAGCAGCACTGCATCACCGGCGCCCGGCTCCTCCTTGAGGCAGTCGCGTTTCTTGGCATAGCCCACACCGCCGGCCTGCATAATCACCTTGTCATAGCCGTAGGTACCCTTTTCGTCAGAATACTC
>JAFYZI010000088.1 GCA_017548725.1 Bacteroidales bacterium | reverse complement strand
GTCTTCGAGAAAGACAGCCTGCTGTTCGAGGTTTACCACATGCAGTCGTCCCAGAAATACCAGACCGGATACAAATATCAGGTAGTCTACCCCGAAGGAATCTTCCGCGACATCTACGGGCGCAAGAACAAGGAGAACAAGATAGACATCCAGCTGCCCAATACCGACAAGACAGGCTCCATTACGCTGAACGTCACTGGCGTAAAGGACACCAGATACATCATCGAACTCGTCTCGTCCGACAAGAAAAATGTGTTCCGCAAATTCACCGTAGACAAGGACATGCAGCTGTATTTCCCCTATCTGACAGCAGGCGAATACACATTCCGCATCACCGAGGACCGTAACGGGAACGGCATCTTCGACTCCGGCAACCTTCTCGACAGGAAACAGCCCGAAAAGGTTATCATGTTCAAGAAGCCTGACGGAACAGAAGTGATCGACCTGCCCGAACAGACCGACATAGAACAAGACCTTGCAATATGAGAAAGACGCTTGCCATAATACTGATGACATTCATTTCTCTCTGCGCCTTCGCTCAGAACGGGGACGGCTTCAATCCTTTCACCGAAGAGGACCTGTCGATACTGATGCAGGATTCCACCGTCAAGGAAGTATCTACTTACAAACCTGTCGGCATGCTCGGAATCCGCGGCAGCTACCAGCTCAACAACGTCCGCTCTACGCCTGACATCGGTGCCAAGGGAGTCGCCAGCTACAAGAACATCTCGCTCGTATACACATACTACAATTCCCTGTGGAACATGATGCCGAACTTCGGCCTCCAGCTGGCCGCCAAATACGGCGAATGGGGCTTCGACAGCGAGTTCCTGGAGGACGAACGTGCGTCGTACGCCGAGTTCTCGATGCTCTCCCACTTCCATTTCGATTTTTCGAGATACAGGTTCATCATCGGCCTCGGACCTTACGCAGGATACAGGATCAAGACCCTGAAGGAGAACGACAGCTGGGACAAGTACGACAACCGTTTTGAATACGGTCTGATGGGCGGCGCCGGATTCGCCGTGATATTCGGCCGTTTCGAGCTCCAGCTCGAAGGAGACTACCAGTTCTCGCTCAGCAGCGTCTACCATGTAAACAAATACAGCGACGAATACTGGCTGATAGCTACTCCCAACAACATTATTGTGAACCTGACCCTCTTCTATCATCTGTTCTGATATGGAAAAAGTCATTTGCAAGGCAGGTAACGTATCGATCGGCAGCGGAAAGATCGTCGTCCAGTCGATGTGCAACACCGACACCCTCGACGTCGCTGCCAGCGTGGCCCAGTGCAAGGCTCTGGCTGCCGCCGGCTGCGAGATGGTCCGTCTGACTACGCAGGGACTCAGGCAGGTCCGCGCCCTCGGCGAGATCCGCGACGTTCTGCGCGCAGAAGGCATCGACGTTCCGCTGGTGGCCGATGTACATTTCAACTCCGAAGTTGCCCTGGCAGCTGCGGCCGGCATTGCCGACAAGGTCCGCATCAACCCCGGCAATTTCTCCAAGGACCACGAAGTGGCTATGGCCAAGCTCCGGGAGCTCCTTCAGGTCTGCAAGGACTACGGCACCGCGCTGCGCATCGGGCTGAACCACGGTTCGCTCGGAGAGCGTATCACATCCGTCTGGGGAGACACCCCGCTGGGCATGTGCAACGCCATAATGGAGTGGCTGCGCGTCTGCGTCGACAATGATTTCTACAATCTTACCCTCTCCCTCAAGGCCAGCAACACCAAAGTTATGGTGGAGGCTTACGAGCTGCTCTACAAGGCCATGCAGGACGAACTGGGCATGATCTTCCCTCTCCATCTCGGAGTGACCGAGGCGGGCAACGGCGACAGCGGCCGCATGAAATCGGCCGTGGGCATCGGCAGTTTGCTGAAGGAAGGCATCGGAGACACCATCCGCGTCTCGCTCACCGAAGATCCTGTCAATGAGATACCGGTGGCCAGGATGCTTGTAAGATGCATGGAGGACGACTCTCTGAACGCCGCAAGCCGCGAGGAATACATCGTAAAGGTGGGCTACCGCTACGGCAAGGAGCTGCTGGAAGGCGGCAGCGACGATTTCACCCTTCAGGGCAGCATCGCGGGCAAGCCTGTCAGCGAGGCTGAGGCCGAAGATATCAAGGACATCCTGCTGCAGGCCTCGAGGCGCCGCTTCACAAAGGCCGAGTACATCGCATGCCCGAGCTGCGGCCGCACCTTATATGATATAGAAAGCGTGCTGGCCGAGGTCCGCAAGGCTACCGAACGTTTTGCCGGAGTGCGCATCGCCGTGATGGGCTGCATAGTGAACGGCCCCGGAGAGATGGCGGACGCCGACTACGGCTATGTAGGCCAGGGCGCAGGCAAGATAACCCTCTACAAGGGCCGCACGCCCGTAGAGAAAGACATACCGCAGCAGGAGGCTGTGAGCCACCTCGTTGCGCTGATAGAGAAAGACCGTTGATTTTTAATAAGGGGATGTTGATAAACTGACCCTTATTTTTTTGCACAAAAAGGGTTAAAGAAGTACTTTTGCCCGAATCAATCTTACAGGAGGTAATTCCATTGAAAACCATCAATTTCGACAAAGTCTTGATACTGGGTTCCGGAGCCCTCAAGATCGGCGAAGCCGGCGAATTCGACTACTCCGGCAGTCAGGCCCTGAAGGCCATGCGCTCCGAGGGTATCAAAACGGTTCTGATAAACCCCAACATTGCTACCGTCCAAACTTCTGAAGGTGTTGCTGACAAGATTTATTTTCTTCCCGTAACACCTTATTTTGTGGAAAAAGTGATCGCCAAGGAGCGCCCGCAGGGCATCCTTCTCGCCTATGGAGGCCAGACCGCCCTCAACTGCGGAGTCGCACTCTTCAACAGCGGCGTGCTGGAGAAATATAACGTCAGGGTTCTGGGAACTCCTGTGCAGTCGATCATCGACACTGAAGACCGCGAGCTGTTCAACAAGAGGATGGAAGAGATTGACATCAAGATTATCCGCAGCGAGGCCGTGGAGAGCATCGAAGATGCCCGCAGGGCTGCAGCTGAAGTGGGTTATCCTGTCATTCTCCGTG
This sequence comes from Bacteroidales bacterium, assembly GCA_017548725.1. Lineage (GTDB taxonomy): Bacteria > Bacteroidota > Bacteroidia > Bacteroidales > UBA932 > Equibacterium. The sequence continues at coordinate 1,189 of JAFYZI010000088.1, read as the reverse complement.
CCGCCTACGCCCTCGGAGGCCTGGGCAGCGGCTTCTGCGATAACGAAGAGGAGCTGAACATCCTTGCCGAGAAGTCCTTCTCCTACTCTCCCCAGGTGCTTGTGGAGAAATCTCTCAAGGGCTGGAAGGAGATCGAGTTCGAGGTTGTCCGCGACGCATACGGCAATGCCACTACCATCTGTGAGATGGAGAACTTCGACCCGCTGGGCATCCACACCGGCGAAAGCATCGTGGTTTCTCCCTGCCAGAGCCTGAACGACCATGACCGCGAGCTGCTCACCGGCCTCGCCCTCAAGATCGTCAAGCATATAGGCATCGTCGGAGAGTGCAATATCCAGTTTGCATACGAACCGGGCGGCGAAGATTACCGCGTAATCGAGATCAACGCCCGCCTGAGCCGCTCTTCTGCCCTCGCATCGAAGGCCACCGGTTATCCGCTCGCCTTCGTGGCAGCCAAAATCGCTCTCGGCTATTCTCTCACCGACCTTAACAATCCTGCTTCCGACAAGATATATCAGCCTTCTATCGACTATATAGTCTGCAAGATCCCCCGCTGGGACCTCAGCAAGTTCCACGGCGTGAGCCGCGAGATTGGCAGCAGCATGAAGTCTGTCGGCGAAGTGATGTCTATCGGCAAGAACTTCGAGGAGACTATACAGAAAGGCCTCCGCATGATCGGCCAGGGCGCCCACGGCTTCGTAGCCAACAAGGAGATTACCGTCCCGGACATCGACGAGGCTCTGAAGAACCCGACCGACAACCGTATATTCGTCATCTCAAAGGCCTTCCAGAAGGGTTACACCATCGACCAGATATACGACCTCACCAAGATTGACAAATGGTTCCTGAACAAGCTCTACGGCATCGTGGAGACTTCCCGCGAGATTGAGAAATACAACCGCCTCGAAGACATGCCCGACGAGCTGCTGCGCAAGGCCAAGCTCGACGGCTTCTCTGACTTCCAGATCGGCAGGCTCGTCTACAAGGACACCATCGACATGGACGAGGCTTCCGACAAGGCCCGTGCCTACCGCAAGGCCCGCGGACTCGTGCCGTTCGTGAAGAGGATCACCACCTTCGCTTCAGACGATCCCGACAAGGCCAATTACCTCTATGTTACCTACGGCTCGGACCATAACGACATAAAATTCGACAACGGCAGCAACTCCATCATCGTGCTCGGTTCAGG
>JAFYZI010000087.1 GCA_017548725.1 Bacteroidales bacterium | reverse complement strand
TGAGCTATGTGCGCAACGAGACCAGGCAGGTCGACGGCATCGGCAAGTTCAACACAGTCTGCCTCGCCATGAATCTGAAACGTGTCTCTGATGTCGATCAGGTTGAAACAAAATTAGCCGTCCCTACCGGAGACGACATCAAGAATACGGTCTATATCTGGCTCACCGACGACGACAACCGTATGCCCGTATACATCTCAGTTCCTATCTCAGTGGGCAAGCTGGAGATCCGCACCACCAGCATGGAGAACGTCAAATATCCCCTTACTAGCAAGGTTAAATGAAAAAGATCGACAAGATATCGCACGAGGGGATAATCCGCGAAATAAGCGAAGACTACATCACCGTAGAGATCGTCAACAAGTCGGCGTGCGCTGAGTGTCACGCCAAGGGTTTCTGCGTCGCCGGCGACAAGGAGATCCGCCTTGTGGACGTGCCCTACAGCATCAATACTCTGGTCGAAGATTTCAAGGTAGGCGACCAGGTAAACCTCGTCCTGAACCAGTCTCTGGGAGTCAGTGCGGTGTTCATTTCTTATGCTATTCCCCTTGTAATTTTAATAGTTTTTTTGTTAATTTTGTCTAATACCGGCCTGAACGAACTGGCAGTCGGTCTGCTCTCCCTCGCGGGTGTTGCTGTCTACTACTTGTTCGTGTACCTTTTCAGGGACCGGCTAGAGAGGATATTTACCTTTTCAATAGAGAAAATTAACAAATAATGGATTCTACTATTCTGACGACGATTGCCATCCTTACCCTGGTAGGTATAGTTGTGGCGGTCGTCTTGTATTTCGTGGCTCAGAAGTTCAAGGTAGAAGAAGACGAGCGTATCGACAAGGTGGAGGCCTGCCTCCCCGGTGCGAACTGCGGCGGCTGCGGAAGCGCTGGCTGTCGTGACTTCGCCCAGAGGGTGGTGGCCGCTCCCGAGATAGGCTCGCTGTTCTGTCCTGTCGGCGGCAATGATGTAATGCAGAAAGTCGCGCAGGTGCTTGGACGGGAAGCTGTGGCCCAGAAAAAGATGGTTGCCGTAGTGCGTTGCAACGGCACATGTGAAAACAGACCCAAGACAAACGAATACGACGGCTATGCGTCCTGCAAGGTGAAGGCCGCCCTCTACAGCGGCGACACCGGCTGCAGATGGGGCTGCCTCGGCTGCGGCGACTGCGTGGCTGCCTGCAAGTTCAGCGCAATCTCGATGGATGCCGCCACGGGCCTTCCCGTGGTGGACGAGAGCAAGTGCACCGGCTGCGGCGCATGCGCTGCTGCCTGCCCGAGGACCATCATCGAGCTTCGCACGCTCGGCCCGAAGGACCGCAAGGTAGTGGTGCTCTGCAGCAGTAAGGACAAAGGCGCCGTGGCCCGCAAGGCCTGCAAGGCTGCCTGCATAGGCTGCGCGAAGTGCCAGAAGGTCTGCCCGTTCGGCGCAATCACCGTGGAGAACAATCTCGCATACATCGACTTCAATGCCTGCAAGCTCTGCACGAAGTGCGTCGCCGAGTGCCCTACCGGCGCTATCCACAAGTTCAATTTCCCCGAGAAGCCTGCGGCTCCTGCAGCCGCTCCTGCAGCCCCGGTCGAGAAGGCCGCTCCTGCAGCAGTGAAGGTCGAGGTTAAAGCTAAGGAGGAAACGGCATGATTACTTTCAAGATAGGTGGAGTTCATCCGTATGACAACAAGATAGCCAGGACTGAGGCTATCGATCCCCTTGCCCCTCCGGCAAAGGTGGCCATCTCCATGGCCCAGCATCTGGGCGCTCCCGCAACTCCCGTTGTGGCAAAGGGCGACAAGGTGCTTGTAGGCCAGGTCATCGGCGAGCCGGCCGGTTTCATTTCCGGCTTCGTGCATTCTTCAGTTTCCGGCACTGTTGCGGCTGTCGAGCCCAGGGCTGACCTCGCCGGCAACATGGTGCCTCACGTAGTGATTGATGTCGAGGGTGACGACTGGGACCCTGCGATCGACCGCAGCGCCACCATCGTCAAGGACATAACGCTGCCCCGCGAAGAACTGCTGGCCAAGATCAAGGCTGCCGGCATCGTAGGTATGGGAGGCGCGACCTTCCCGACCCATGTCAAGCTGAATCCCCCCGAGGGCAAGAAGGCCGAGTTCCTCATCATCAACGGCGCCGAGTGCGAGCCTTATGTGACTTCTGACGACCGCCTGATGCGCGAGAAGCCCGACGGAGTCGTCGTAGGCGCCGCCATCATGGCGAAAGTGCTCGGAGGCTGCAAATGCTACATCTGCATCGAGGAGAACAAGCCCGAGGCCATGGAGGCCATCCAGAAGGCTTGCGGCACCTTCCCCGACATAAAAGTCCTCAAGCTCAAGAAGAAATATCCGCAGGGCGGCGAGAAGCAGCTGATCGACGCTGTCACCGGACGTCAGGTGCCTTCTGGCGCTCTGCCCATCGACACCGGCTGCGTAGTCCAGAACGTGGCTACCGCATACGCCGTATATGAGGCTATCCAGAAGAACAAACCGCTCTTCGAGCGCGTGATGACTGTCACCGGTCAGTGTGTCGCAGGCCCCCGCAACCTGCTGGTTCGCCTCGGCACCCCGCTGTCTTACGTGCTGGAAGCTGCCGGCGGAGTTCCCGAGAACGCTGCCAAGTTCATCAGCGGCGGCCCCATGATGGGCAAGGCCATCGCCAATATGGAAGCAACCACCCAGAAAGGTTCGTCCTGCCTGCTGCTGCTCACCGAAGAGCAGACCCGCCGCAAGCCCGAAGGCAACTGCATCCGCTGCGGCAAATGTACAGAGGCCTGCCCTATGGGTCTGGAGCCCTGGCTGCTCAACAAGCTTGCACGTGCCGGCGGCCGTATGGACGAACTGGAAGAAAGCAAGATTTTCGACTGCATCGAGTGCGGCTGCTGCCTGTACACCTGCCCGGCCAACATCCCGCTGCTTGACGTCATCCGCGTCAACAAGGCCGAGGTTATGAAGATAATCCGCAGTCGCGCTAAAAAATAGGAGGCAAGAGATATGTCAAAAACTATAGTTTCTCCGGCTCCGCACGTCCACAGCGAGTTCTCCACCGTCCGCCTGATGCGCGACGTGCTGATCGCCCTTGCTCCTGCGGTGCTTGTTTCCCTGTATTTCTACGGCTGGAACGCCCTGTTGCTGCTGGTATGCTGCGTGGCTACCTGCATGGGCGTCCAGTATCTCATAGAGAAGTTCATGCTCAAGTGTCCCGTCACCGTCATGGACTGCAGCTGCATCGTCACCGGTGTGCTGCTGGCTCTTAACCTGCCGCCGGCTGCGCCGTGGTGGGTTGCGGTTATCGGCTCCATCGTTGCCATAGGCATCGCCAAGATGTCGTTCGGCGGCCTCGGGCAGAACGTCTTCAACCCGGCTCTGGTAGGCCGTGTGTTCCTGCTGATCTCATTCCCTGTGGCCATGACCACATGGACCGCTCCTCAGAGTTGGTTCCACAGCGTCGACGCCTTCAGCGGCGCCACTCCGCTGGCTCTCATCAATGAAGGCCTGCACAGCGGCTCCACCGTTCAGGAGATCCTGGCCGCCAATCCGGATCTGACTCCGGCCCAGATGCTCTTCGCAAGGGCTGGCGGTTCGGCCGGCGAGGCGTCAGTGATCGCCCTGCTGCTCGGCTTCGTCTATCTGCTCTGCCGCAGAGTCATCAAGCCGCACATCCCCGTCACAATCTGGGTTACAGTGGCTGTCATGACGGGCATCTTCTCGCTCTGCAATCCTGCCGAATATACCGGCCCGCTCTTCAACCTGTTCACCGGCGGTCTGATGCTCGGCTCGATCTTCATGGCCACCGACTACGTCACTTCTCCCATGACCGACAAAGGCATGATAATCTTCGGAGTCGGCATCGGTGTGCTGACAGTGCTGATACGTTATTTCGGTTCTTATCCGGAAGGCGTTTCGTTCGCCATCCTGATTATGAACCTCGCGGTTCCGTTGTTGAACAAATATTGCAAACCGGTTAGATACGGTTATGGAAGGAGGAAATAGAGTATGGCAGTAAAATCATCATTCGGAAATATGGTCCTGGCCCTCGGGTGCATCTGTCTGGTGTGCTCGGCGCTGCTGGGGCTTGTCAACCATGTGACGGCAGAGCCTATTTCTGCGGCCAACCTGGCCAAGACAAATAACGCCATTGCGGCTGTGGTGCCGTCTTTCGACAATGTCCCCAGCGAGGATGTAATGATTGTCGAGGTCGACGGCAAGCAGTATAAAGTCTACCCCGCAAGCTATGAAGGCAAGATAGTGGGCTACGCCATCCAGGTGCTTCCCACCGGTTTCGGCGGCACCATCGACATGCTGGTGGGCTTCGACGCCGCTACGGGCATAATCTACAACACCTCGGTGGTTTCCCACTCTGAGACTCCGGGCCTCGGCGCCAAGATCTCCGAGTCCGGCGCCGGCAGCTTCCGCAGCCAGTTCGACGGCATGGATCCCGCCAAGACCAAGTTCATGGTTAAGAAGGACGGCGGCGACATTGACGCCATCACGGCTTCCACCATCACTTCGAGGGCTTTCACCTCAGGTGTCGCAGAGGCTTACAAAGTTTATCTGACAATCAAGGGCGAAGATGCGACTGACGTCGTCACCGGCGCTTCCAACACCAACTGGGAGGAACAGCAATGAGCAACCGCTGGAAACTTATAACCAAGGGCTTTGTCAAGGACAACCCTACGTTCGCCCTGGTGCTGGGTATGTGCCCCACCCTGGGTACCACCACCTCCGCCATCAACGGTATGGGCATGGGCGTTGCGACTATGTGCGTGCTCATCCTCTCCAATATCGTGATTTCGGCGGTGGCCCGCTTCATCCCCGACAAGGTGCGCATCCCGTCTTACATCGTCATCATCTCAGCCTTCGTGACTATCGTGCAGCTGTTGATGCAGGCCTATCTGCCTTCACTCTATGAGACTCTGGGCCTCTTCATCCCGCTGATCGTAGTGAACTGTATTGTGCTGGGCCGTGCCGAGGCTTTCGCCAACAAGAACGGCGTTATCGACTCGGCTTGTGACGGTCTGGGCATCGGCCTCGGATTCACTCTCTCACTGACTGTCGTAGGTCTCGTGCGCGAGATTCTCGGCAGCGGCAGCGCATTCGGCTGGAAGTTCATGGCTCCCGACGGAATGCTGCTCTTCGTGCTCGCTCCCGGCGCTTTCATCGTGCTGGGCTATCTGATGGTTCTTTTCCGCAAATTGACAACTAAATAACGCAGGCCATGGAATATATACTGATTATAATTTCGGCAGTCTTTGTCAACAACATCCTGTTGTCGCAGTTCCTCGGCGTGTGCCCGTTCCTCGGTGTGTCCAAGAAGGTCAGCACCGCGCTGGGCATGTCGGCCGCAGTGACTTTCGTCATGGCCCTTGCCACCTGCGTCACTTATCTGCTGCAATACTATGTGCTCGTGCCCCTGGGCGTCGAGTATCTCCAGACGGTCTGCTTCATCCTCGTGATAGCTGGCCTCGTGCAGATGGTTGAAATTATCATCAAGAAGATCAGCCCGTCGCTCTATCAGGCCCTCGGCATCTTCCTGCCCCTGATCACCACAAACTGCGCCGTGCTTGGCGTAGCCTTGATGGTAGTGCAGAAGCAGTTTACCTTCGGCGGCGAAGCCCACATGCTGAACCTCGGCCAGTCGGTAGTCTTCGCCATCGCGAGCGCCATCGGCTTCGGCCTTGCCATCATCCTCTTCGCCGGCATCCGCGAGCAGCT
>JAFYZI010000012.1 GCA_017548725.1 Bacteroidales bacterium | reverse complement strand
GCTGACCTACACCGAAGGTATCAAGATCCTCGAAGACGCCGTTGCAAATAAGGGTGTCAAGTTCGAATATCCGGTAGGCTGGGGCATCGACCTCCAGAGCGAGCATGAGAGGTATCTCGTGGAGCAGCATTTCCGCAAGCCGGTGATTCTCACCGACTACCCGAAGGAGATCAAGGCCTTCTACATGAAGATGAACGACGACGGCAAGACTGTCCGCGCAATGGACGTGCTCTTCCCGAAGATCGGCGAAATCATCGGCGGTTCTCAGCGTGAGGAATCTCTCGAGAAGCTCGAGAAGGTCATCGCCGACCGCAAGATGGACACCCGTAACCTGTGGTGGTATCTCGACACCCGCCGCTTCGGAACAGCGCCTCACAGCGGTTTTGGCCTGGGATTTGAGCGTCTGCTCATGTTCGTGACGGGAATGACCAACATACGCGACGTGATCCCGTTCCCTCGCACCCCTAAGAACGCTGAATTTTAAATAATTACAATATGCTCATCATTGGTATAGCCGGCGGTTCCGGTTCTGGCAAGACGACAGTCGTCAGCAAGATTCAGGAAGCTTTTCGCGACCGCGTGGTCGTGATTCCCGAGGATTCATACTACAAGGACAACGGAGACCTGCCCGAGGAAGAGAAAAGGCGGATGAACTTCGACCATCCCGATGCGATCGATTTCGCCCTGCTGACCGAACACATCAAGCAGATCCGTGCCGGCAAAGCCATCGAGCAGCCCGTTTATTCATACATAACCTGCGGCCGTTCGAAAACAGAGACAGTGCACGTAGAGCCCGCTGAGGTGATAATAGTCGAAGGCATCCTGGCATTCTGCCACAAGGAACTTGTAGACCAGATGGACATCAAGATCTTCGTGGATGCCGACGATGACGACCGTTTCATGCGCATCCTCGTCCGCGACATCGCGTCCCGCGGCAAGGATGTCGAATGGGTTATCGAGAGGTATACCAATACCGTCAAGCCCATGTATCTGGAGTTCATAGCACCGAGCAAGCGCGAAGCCGACATCATAATCCCTCAGGGAGGTCACAACCAGGTAGCCATAGATATGTTGCTGGCCAGGATAGAAAAAGCCCTCGGCCCTGAAAGCCGTGTCTGAAACATCCCATAAGAAGACAAACAAGGTAGGATTGTATTCTACCCTGATTTTCCATTTGTCTCTGGTCATCATCCTGCTGATAGCTTCTATCGGCGGAGTGATGAGCAAGGAGAATACCTTTGTGCTGGACTTCACCAAGCAGGAGCAGCTCGAGAAGGAGAGGGAGGTTGAAGAACTGAAGCAGCTGGTGAGCGAGGAGGTGGACAATCTGATTGCGATGGCCAGGGCCAACCCCAACAGCAACGTCCGCAACGTGGCAGTCGACGCCAACGAGCGGCTGCGCGACGACCGCCATTCCAATCCTGCACAGGTATATGACGATGCACGCAAGCTCCAGCAGAGCATAGATGCCGCGGCACAGCGCTCGAAGCAGCTTGACGCAGAGGATGCCCAGAACTACGCCGACCCGGAAGTCAAGCAGGTGAACGACGACAAGAAGAATACTCCGGCATATTCCGGTCCGTCCGTAATTTCGTACGACCTGAAGGATCGCAAGGCCCAGAACCTGCCCGTGCCGGCTTACAGGGGCTACGGTGGAGGAGATGTCAGCGTGAAGATATATGTCAACAAGAGCGGCCGCGTGATTAAGGCAGAGGTTATAGAAAGCGTCTCCGCCAGCGACACTTCGCTCTGGGACTTTGCAGTAGCGGCAGCCAAAAGATCCCGCTTCACTTCTTCGACGACGGCTCCGGACCCCCAGATTGGAAGTATTGTCTACCGTTTTGTAAGACAATAATCCATAAAAATTGTCAGGAAGGCTGGGAATTCTCAAAATTGTTTTATATTTGCATTCCACTAACGCTCGATTCGTCTAACGGTTAGGACAAGAGATTCTCAATCTCTAAATAGGAGTTCGATTCTCCTATCGAGTACAAATGAAACTGCTCGCGGGCAGTTTTTTTTATAAAACATACTACCAATGACACAAAAAAGGCGCGTAAGGGTTCGTTTCGCCCCCAGTCCTACAGGTCCGCTGCACATCGGCGGAGTCCGTACAGCTCTCTATAATTATCTTTTCGCCCGCCATGAAGGCGGCGACATGATCCTCCGTATCGAAGACACCGATTCGCAGCGCTTCGTCCCCGGAGCCGAGGAATATATAATGGAAGCCCTCGAATGGTGCGGCATCAAGCTGGACGAAGGCATCCGCGAAGGCGGCCCCCACGCTCCCTACCGTCAGAGCGAAAGGAAGGAGATCTATCTCAAGTACGCCCTGCAGCTGGTTGAGAGCGGCAACGCCTATTATGCTTTCGACACCGCAGAAGAGCTCGACGCCCTCCGCAAGGAAGCCGAGAGCCAGGGCCGCAGCTTCTCGTACGACGCCAAGGTCCGCGGCAGCCTCAACAACTCGCTGTCTCTGCCTGCCGACGAGGTGAAGGCCCGTCTGGAGAGCGGAGCGCACTGGGTAGTCCGCTTCAAGATGCCTGAGAATGAGAACGTTGAGATGGACGACCTTATCCGTGGCCATATCACCATCAATACTTCTACCCTTGACGACAAGGTGCTCTACAAGTCTGCAGACAGCCTGCCCACATACCACCTGGCCAACATAGTCGACGACCACCTGATGGAAGTCAGCCATGTCATCAGGGGAGAGGAGTGGCTGCCCTCGCTGCCTCTGCACTACCTCCTTTACAGGGCTTTTGGATGGACCGACACCCAGCCACAGTTCGCACACCTCCCTCTGCTGCTCAAGCCGCAGGGCCAGGGTAAGCTCAGCAAGCGCGACGGCGACAAGTTCGGTTTCCCGGTGTTCCCTCTGGAGTGGCACTCAGCCGAAGGTGAGAAGTCGATTGGATACAGGGAGGAAGGCTATCTGCCCCAGGCATTCATCAACATGCTGGCCCTGCTGGGCTGGAACCCCGGCACTGAGCAGGAAATCTTCTCGATGGACGAGCTTATCGAAGCCTTCTCTCTTGAGAAAGTCAGCAAGTCAGGCGCACGTTTCAATCAGGACAAGGCCAAATGGTTCAATCAGCAATATATCCGTAGCAGCAGCGACGAGTTCCTCGGCGCCCAACTGAAAGGCATGCTGGCTGATCGCGGCATCGACGTTACTGTGGAGCGCGCAGCTGCTGCAGTGGCTCTCATCAAGGAAAGGGCCGTCCTTCTGAAAGACCTGCTCCCTCTGACCCTCTATATGTTCGAGGCTCCGAAGAGCTATGACGAGAAGTCCGTAGCCAAGTTCTGGAAGGCCGAAGACGTGGAGAGGTTCAAGACATTGCGCGACAAATTTGCCGGCCTGGAAGCCATTACAGTGGCCGAAACAGAGCCTTTCATCTGCCAGTGGGCTGTCGACAGCGGATTCCCTCTGGGCCGCATGATGAACGGCCTGCGTCTGGCAGTCCTCGGCATCAGCCAGGGTCCCAGCATCTTTGCCATCTGCGAATTCATCGGCAAGGAAGAGACTCTCGCCAGGATGGATGCAGCCATCGCGGCACTGGGCTGCCCTGCCGAGTAGCAGAAAGCTTCACCTTAAAAGCAATAAAAAAGCCGGCTGAAAAGCCGGCTTTTTTAATTATAGATTAAAGAGTTCTATCTTGCACCATACATGATCTTCAATGCCGAGCAACGACGAAGCTCCTGCTTGATGTCGGTGATGATACCCATACGGGTGTCCTCGTCAGCTTTGATTGAAACGGTCATGAACGGACGGTCTGACTCGCTCAGGTTCTCACGCTCAGCAGCGATGAAGTCGCGGATCTCATCGATGGTGCGGAAAGAGTCGTTGAGCTGGATACGGCTGTCGGTACCATATTTAGCCTGATACTGGTTCAGCGGAGTACCTACATAGATGTAAGAAGCCAGATCTTTTCTTTCGAGCTTGATGATCTCTGAAGCCTGCGGAAGGGTAACCTTCACCATGCGGTCGGTCTGACGCATGCTGGTAGACACCATGAAGAACATCAGGATCATGAATACGATATCAGGAAGGGACGCCGTGCTGATAGCAGGAAGTCCACCTTTGCCTTTTCTAGAAAATTTTGCCATACTGATACTCCTTATTTTTTAGTAACATCCTTAGGTTCTGCTTCTGAGATGTTCTGCGGGATGCAGTCGCGGCAGATCTGCTGCTGCTCTTCGCTGAGCTTCACATACTTCTTGCCGAAGTTCTGCATTGCGAAATCATCACGGATTTCATTGACGGCGCGTACGAGCTCGTTCTGTACCTCAATGTACTTGCTGTAGGTCGTACCACGGTCGTTCTGCAGTGAAATCACACCCTTTGAAACAGGATACTGTCCAAAGCCTTCGATATCCTTGACTTCCTTCTCGGGAAGGTTCGGGTCGTCGGTGGGGTTGGTAAGGAATTCAACTATTTTATCTTTCAGCTGGCTGATATCTATTGCCTCGTTACCTGCGAAGATACGGTCGTTCATATTGATTCTCACAATAATGATGTTACGACGGTTGACTTTCTGGTCTTCAACTTTCTGATCTTCGGCTGGCATAGGAGGAAGACGACGCGAAAGGCCCTTTTCCTGGTCCATAGTAGTAACCATGAGGAAGAATATCAATACCATGAAAGATATGTCCGCCATAGAACTACCATTAATTTCGGGAGTCTTTTTGCTTGCCATGTTGATTGTTTGTTTTTAACGATTGGTAATAGCGTTTTTGATCACTGACCAGAGGAGGGCGAGGATTGCTGCACCGCCGAGGATGTAGGTCAATATCAAAGCAGCATCACTGAATTTAGATGTTGCCTCCGTGTAAGCTACTGAAGTGTTCACCGGGCCGCCCTTAGCAAGAACGTATGACAGGCCAACGAGCACTGCGATGCCGACAAGAAGGAGAACGAAATTGATGATGCCCCTCTTTGAGCTGAAGATCTGGATGAGCTGGAAGATAACCAGGAGGACCAGAGCTACAAAGAAGAGGATGTATGTCCAATAGAGGTATGTATTGACTATCGGATCGGATGCTGTATCATGAGGTGATGTGAAGAACAGCACCAGAAGAACAGCAGAAATACCTAGAAGTATTAATTCTAAGATTCGAGCCAATTTCATGATATACTATTTTTGATATTTAACTACGAGGTCTACGAGAGAGATTGAAGCATCTTCCATTGAGCTGGTGATGGTGTCAATCTTAGATACGAGATAGTTGTAGAACAATTGAAGGATGATGGCGACGATCAAACCACCTACGGTAGTGATCAAAGCGACTTTCATACCACCAGCGACGAGGGCCGGAGAGATATCACCTGCAACCTCGATGGCATCGAAGGCCTGGATCAGACCGATCACAGTACCCATGAATCCCAACATAGGAGCGATACCGATGAACAATGAAATCCAAGTAAGACCGTTCTCGAGTTTGGCCATCTGGACTGAACCGTAAGAAACGACAGCTTTTTCAACGTTTTCAACACCCTGGTCCATGCGGAGCAGACCCTGATAGAAGATGCTTGCTACAGGGCCGCGGGTATTGCGGCAAACTTCTTTGGCTGCTTCAACGTCACCCTTTGAGAGAGCCTCTTCAACGCTGTTGAGGAGTTTCTTGTTGTTGGTCTGGGCGAGGCTGAGAGTGATGATTCTTTCAATAGCGATAGCAAGACCGAAGATAAGGCACAACAGAACTGTTGCCATGAAGCCGGCGCCACCTTCGATGAATTTAGCTTTCAGAGCCTGATGGAGAGGTTGGTCACTTTTAGCTGCAGCGAAAGGATTTGCAGCATCGTCAGAAGCAGAAGTCACAACTTCTGTAGCGCTTGCCGGTTCATCTTGAGCAGTTGCCTGGAAGTTAGCAGATATCATAAGAGCACCTGCTACTACCAAAAACATGAAAAATTTTTTCATAGGTGTTTTAATTAATTATTAAACAATGTATTAAATAGTTTTTTTAGTTTCTATTTAAGCGGCCCGACATTTTTCGGGCTATAAATTACCGTGCAATTTAATATTTTTTTTTGAATAACTATTGATTTTTCGAAAATTCTCCTCGAATGTTCTCGGCCATCTTTTCCTTGACTGTTTCGTTATCTTCGTATTTGCCAAGTAGATAATATAGCTTGGTCAGAGCGCTCTCGAATGTCGAGTCGTAAGCGCTGATTACTCCTATTTTTTTCAGGGTTACACCGGTGGCGTAGGCGTCCATGTCGACGCTTCCGGCGGCGCACTGGGTCACGTTCACCACTATGATTCCGGCTTCTACCGCCTTGCGGATGCGCTCCAGCAGCCACGGCCGTCCGGGGGCGTTGCCGCAGCCGAAGGTTTCGATGACGATGGCTCTCATCCCTTTCATCGAAAGGACGCTGTCCACGTACTGCGGCGACATGCCGGGATACAGCTTAAGCGTTCCTACCCGGGTGTCGAGCTTCGTGCTTATCGACAGCGGACGGCCCCATGCCGCCGGGTGGCGGACCGCCGTCTCGTTGAAATTGATATGGATGCCTGCCTCGGCCAGAAGCGGGTAGTTGGGCGACTTGAACGCGTTGAAGAACTCTGCGCTGTACTTATAGGTGCGGTTGCCGCGGTAAAGTTCGTTGTCGAAGAAGACGCATACCTCGGGCACATAAGGCCTGCCGTCGGGCCTTTCGGAAGCGGCTATCTCGATGGAGGAGATGAGGTTTTCGCGGCCGTCCGTGCGCAGCACGCCGATGGGCAGCTGGCTGCCGGTCAGGATCACCGGCTTCTCCAGATTTTCCAGCATGAAACTCAGCATCGATGCCGTGAAAGCCATGGTGTCGGTGCCGTGGAGCACCACGAAGCCGTCATATCTCGAATAATTCTCCTTGATGAGCTCTGCCAGCTCCACCCAGAATTCCGGCCTCACGTCGGACGAATCGATGGCGGGGTCGAAGGAATAGGCGTCGATGCTCAGATTGAATTTCTTGAGCTCCGGCACCTCCTCGAGGATCTGGCCGAAATTGAAGGGGACCAGCGCCATGCTCGCGCTGTCCTGCTTCATGCCTATGGTGCCTCCGGTGTAGATGATCAGGACTTTTGTCATATTCCGAACATTGTTTGTGCGTTGTCAGTAGTTACGGCGTCGACTTCGTCGAAGGAAATGCCCTTGAGCTGGGCGAGCTTCCCGGCGGTATATCTGATATATCCGCTCTCGTTGCGCCTCCCCCTGAAGGGGACGGGCGTCAGCCAGGGAGCGTCAGTCTCCAGCAGGATGTCCTCCAGCGGCACCTTGTCCATGAAGGCTGCCAGATGGGAGTTCTTGTAGGTGACTACGCCTCCCACGCCAATCTTGAAGCCGCCGTAATGCTTCTTGATGCGGCAGTATGTCTCGTAGCTCCCGCTGAAGGCGTGGAACACTCCGCGAAGAGGCTTGCCTACCCTGTCGAGGCAGTCGAAAATGTCTTCTGTAGAATCTCTGGAATGGATGATCACGGGCAGGTCATGCTCCCACGCGAAGGTCAGCTGGTCTTCGAAGACACGCTTCTGCTCTTCCAGGAATTCCTTGCTCCAGTGCTCGTCCAGGCCGATCTCTCCGATTGCTACGAATTCTCCCGGACGGTAGTTGTCCCAGACGAACTGCAGCTCGTCTTTCCAGGTGGCTTCGACTGAGGTGGGGTGGAGCCCTATGGCAGGGAAGGCATATCCTTCCAGCCGGCGGGCGCAGGCCATCATCCTTTCGTGGTAACTGGAATCTATGCCCGGCATCACCATCTTTGCGACGCCGGCATCTTTCGCCCGCTCCAGCACCTGGCTGAAATCTTCGTCATAAGCCTCGTCGTAAATATGGGAATGCGTATCAATCATTGTAAAGCAATTCTTACAAATATACATATTTGTTCGTAGAAATGTGCTTCACCAGGTCTTCAATCTCCATCTCGAGCAGTAACAGGGAGGTCTCTGAAATATCATAGGAACAGTAGGCGGCGATGCGCGCGGCGTCCATCTCTCCGCACTGACGGAGCGCCTTGAGTATTTCTTTCTTTTCCGGAGATAAAGTCTCATACCTGGCCTGGCGGCTTCTGATCTGCTCGGCGCCGGCTTCCTGATACCATCCAAGGGCGTCCGAGATGTGCTGCGCACTCCTTGCCAGCTGGGCCATGTTCTCGGCGATGAGCAGGTTGCAGCCGGCATAGCACTCGTCTTCCAGCTTGCCCGGGAAAGTGAAGACCTCCCTGTTGTAGTTGAAAGCGGCCTTGGCCGTGACGAGGCTCCCGCCGTGGATGCGGGACTCCACCACTACCGTGGCGTCCGAAAGCCCGGCTATGATGCGGTTGCGGCTCAGGAAATTGTAAGGGTAGGCCGGCGTGCCTGACCAGTACTCAGTCACGACCGCGCCTCTCTCTTCGATGCGCGGAGCCAGGTTGCGGTTGGATACAGGATAGACAGTGTCAAGTCCGGTGGCGGTGACGGCGATGGTGTCCAGTCCGTAGCGGAGAGCTGCCTGATGGGCCATGGTGTCGACTCCGTAAGCCATACCGCTGACAATCACGGGCTTGACCTTCAGGGAGGACATGTACTCCGCTATCATTTCGCAGTACTTTTTTGCATAAGGGGTGCAGTGCCTGGTGCCGACGATGGCGAGGAATCTGGCGCCGTTCAGCTTGCGGCTGCCGCGCTTGAAAATTACCAGCGGTGCGTCAGTAGTCTCGGCCAGACGGGAAGGGTAGGCTTCATCTTCGATTGTAAGTACTTCAATACCCTCGCGCCGGCAGTATTCGAGTTCTTTCGCAGCATCCTCGATCACTTCGCCCGAAAGGAATGCGGCAGGGTCTATATCAGGCAGCAGCTTTTTCAATTCCTTCGGTGCTGCTTTGAAAACGGCGCTTGCGCTGCCGAAATAAGTAATGAGGCTGTGGGCCATCTTCCAGTCGCCGGTCATCATCTTGTTCAATGCGGCGAGATAAAGTGTTTCGTTCATGACTTTTTTTTTAGCCGGAAGATACTGCACGCAAAAAGAAAAAAAGCGCCGGATTGACAAATCCGACGCTTTTTTACGATTACAGAAAAAGAAATGCGTTTCCGTAATCAGATAATCAGCATTGCGTCGCCGTAAGTGCCGAATTTATAGCCGTTTTCGATAGCTACATTGTAGGCCTTCATCACGTTCTCGTAACCGCCGAACGCTGCAACATTGATCAGCATGGTAGACCACGGCATGTGGAAGTTGGTGACCAGTGCGTTGGGAATTGCAAACTGATAAGGCGGGAATATGAATTTGTTGGTCCAGCCGTCGAAGGGTTTCACCTGATTTGTGGTGGTGACTGAAGTCTCGAGGCCGCGGAGCACTGTGATGCCGACTGAGAAAATCTTGTGACCGGCGTTCTTGGCGGCGTTGATCTTGTCGGCTTCCTTCTCTTCGATGATGAGCCTTTCGGAATCCATCTTGTGCTTTGAAAGGTCTTCCACATCTACGTTGTGGAAATGTGCGTTGCCCATGTGGAGGGTCAGGAAGGCAGTCTCGACGCCCTTGATCTCCATCTTCTTGAAGAGAATTTCGCTGAAGTGCAGACCTGCGGCAGGAGTGGCCACGGCGCCCTCGTGCTTGGCGTAGATGGTCTGGAAGCGCTCCTTGTCGATCTCTTCCACCTCGGGGCGGATGATCTTAGGCAGAGGCAGCTGACCCATCTTGAAGAGGGTGTCCTTGAACTCTTCGTAAGAACCGTCATAGAAGAAACGCAGGGTCCTTCCGCGTGAAGTGGTGTTGTCGATAACCTCGGCTACCAGCGAATCGTCCTTGCCGAAATAGAGCTTGTTACCTATGCGGATCTTCCTGGCAGGGTCTACCAGCACGTCCCAGAGACGCTGTTCGCGGTTGAGCTCCCTCAGCATGAAGACCTCGATTTCAGCACCTGTCTTCTCCTTGTTGCCTTTGAGCCTTGCAGGGAAAACTTTAGTGTCGTTGAAGACGCAGAGGTCGCCTTCTTCGCAGTAGTCTATGAAATCTTTGAAGATTTTGTGCTCAATCTCGCCTGTGTCCTTGTGGAGGACAAGCATCTTGCATTCATCGCGGAAATCTGACGGATATTTCGCCAGCAGGTCAAGAGAGAAGGGGTAGTTGAATTGAGATAACTTCATTATTTGCGTATAATTCGGGCATTCAAGGCGCAAAAGTATTAGATGAAGTTAAATATTCCAAAGAAATCGAGTTAATTATTTTAAAATCGCCTGATGCCGTGCGTATAAGGCCGGTCAGGTGAGCTCCGCATCCGAGCGCGAGGCCAAGGTCGCGGGCGAGCGAGCGGATGTATGTCCCTTTGCTGCAGCCGACGAGTATTTCAGCCCTGGGACGCCCGGTGGGGCTGTCGGCCGCCTCTGTGAAATCCAGCAGCTCGATGCGGTCTATGGTTATCCTCGAGCTTTTCAGCTCAACCTCCTCGCCGGCCCTTGCGAACTCGTAAGCCCGCACTCCGCTGACCATCTTGGCCGAGAATACGGGCGGCACCTGGTCCTGCTCGCCGAGGAATGACGGCAGCACCTGGCAGATGCGCTCCCGGCTGATGTCGTCGAAGGGGAAGAATTCGTCATAGTCCTTCTCCAGGTCGTAAGAAGGCGTGGTGGCTCCGAATTCGATGGTGGCTATGTATTCCTTGCGATGGGCCTGCAGGCTTTCGGATATCTTGGTGGCCTTGCCGACGCAGATCACCAGGACTCCCGTGGCAAGGGGGTCCAGGGTGCCGGCATGGCCGACCTTCAGGTTTCGAAGGTGGTATGTCTTCTGGAGGAAGAACTTGATCTTGCGTACTACGTCAGCCGAAGTCCATCTGTAGGGCTTGTCGAGGCATATCAGTATGCCGTCGGGATATTCCGCCGGATTGCCGGCGGTACCCCTGAAGTCCTTGTCGATGAGCAAAGGGCTGCCCATTACTTGCAAGGGATCTTGTCGATGCGTCTCTGGTGCCTGCCGCCCTCGAAAGTGGCGTTCAGGTAGGCAAGAACTGTCTCCCTGGCCAGCTCTTCGCTGATGAAGCGGGCGGGCAGGGTGATTATGTTGGCATTGTTGTGCTGCTTGGCAAGGGCTGCGATCTCGGGGATCCAGCAGAGCGCGTCGCGGATGCCCTGGTGCTTGTTGAGGGTCATCGATATGCCGTTGCCGGAGCCGCACATAGCGATGCCGAAATCGACCTCACCTTTCTCCACGGCTTCTGCCAGCGGATGGGCCGTGTCGGCGTAGTCCATGCTCTCGGGAGAGTTTGCTCCGAAATCCTTGATCTTGTATCCCAATTCCTTGAGGAAAGGCTTCAGCTGTTCCTTGAGCTCGTAGCCCGCGTGGTCTGAAGCCATGCCGATGGTCTGTTTCTTTGCCATATCTATAGATTTTCGTTAACTGACTGACGGGCGGCCTTCTGCTCCTTGAGCGTACGGTCGCGGCGGTAATATGCCGGCTCGGCCTCGAGACGGGCGATTTCTTCGCCGCTGGACACTACGAGCGCAGGTTTTCCGGTGACGAGTTCCCTTCTTGTGACGGTGACTGCCTCTGTCGGCAGCAGCGGGAGACCGCTCCTGGTGTAGGTGATGCCGTCCTTCGGCATGTCGACAATTATTATGTTGTCCTTGTTGATTATGTTCTCGTCGATGAACGGCAGGGTGCCCATGGTGAAGCCGGTTGCGATGATGGTCACGCTGATCTTGTCGCCCAGGCTGTCGTCCTTCACCACGCCGCGCTTGAAGTTGCTGGTCTCGCCGGTGTAGCTCTTGATGTAATCCATGATCTGGGAGAGCTCCTCTGCGCGCAGGGCGTTGTTCTCCTCAGAACTTGAAGTGATGTTAACAAGTGCCCTGGTGGCTTCGGAGATGTCGTAGCCGTTCAGCAGGGGAGAGGTGAAGGCCATGTCGACGGCCTTGCGGCAGCGGTCGGGGCCGTTTGCCGTACCGATGCCCATCAGTGCCATGCCGCTGTCCTTCATTACCTTCTTTACGTCGGCGAAATCGACATTGATGACGCCATGGCTGGTGATAATCTCGGCGATGCTGCGCACGGCGGTCGCGAGCACCTCATCGGCCTTGGGGAAAGAACGGAAGATGTCCAGCTTGCCGTATACGTCGTATATCTTCTCGTTGTCGATTATCAGCAGCGAGTCGAGATATTTGTTGAGCTCCTTGATGCCTTCCTTGGCCCTGTAGAGGAATTCGGGCCCCTCGTCCCTGAAGGGCAGGGTCACAACTCCCACGGTCAGAAGGTTCTTCGACTTCGCCATCTCCGCGATAAGAGGGGCCGCTCCGGTGCCGGTGCCTCCGCCCATGCCGCAGGTGATGAACACCATCTCGGTGTCGTCAGAGAGAAGGTTCTCGATCTCTTCTTTCGACTCGACGGCGGCCTTGCGGCCCATGAGAGGGTCGGTGCCGCAGCCGAGACCCTTGGTGGTCATCGGGCCGAGCTGGAGCTTGTTCGGGACGGGACTTGCGTTGAGGTGCTGGAAGTCGCTGTTGCAGACTACATAATCCACATCAGGAAGCTTCTGGTTGTACATGTAGGACACGGCATTTGTTCCGCCTCCGCCTACACCAATCACCTTTATGATGCTTTTCTTGGGTTGCCAGCTGTCAGGTATGAGAGTCTCCATATTTGAAATGAATTATGCGTTGTTGTTGAATTGACCGTCAAACAGACCTCCGAGCACGTCTGAGATTGAGCTCTTCTCCTTGGGCTTGTCGGTACTCTGCTGTTTCGGATTCTTTCTGAAAAGGCCGCCTCTGCCGCCTTGCTGCTGGGGCTGTTTGGGCTGCTCGGGTTCGGGCTTTATCTCCCCTCCGAAAATGTCGGTGGCAGGCTTGTCGTCAGGCAGCGGAACCCTCTGGGGTATGCGGGTATTTTCTATCTCGTCGAATGCGACCATCATCGCGCCGGCTATAGAGGTGGCGTAGGTGTCGAAAATGCTCTCTTCAGAGCTCTCGGTTATGTGGCCGCCGGCATTGGCAAGGCGTACATTCCTTTCGAAGATGGCCTTGGCCAGCTCGCGTATGTTCTCCATGTAGCAGGTGCCGCCGGTCAGCACTATTCCTGCGGGTATCTTCTCGGCATAGCCGGATTCTTCAATTATATATCTGGCGGCCTCGAAGATCTCGCTGAGGCGGGCTTCGATGACCTGGGCGAGCAGCAGCAGGGGAACGTCCGTGCTGGCGCTGCCTCCGGTGCCCTGTATCACCAGTTTCTTGGTGTCGTTGACGCCGTCGGCTACGCAGGTGCCGTATTTGATCTTGACCAGCTCCGCCATCTCGGCAGTTATGCAGGCTACTGATTTTATGTCGTCGGTAATGGTCTGGCCGGCGAAGGGGATGCACGCGCACTCACGCACTGTCCCGTCCCTGACGATTACCAGGTCAGCTGTGCCGCCTCCGATGTCCAGGAGGGCGACGCCGTTCTCGGACTCGTTCTCGTTCAGCGCGGCTGCGGCTGAGCCGAGCGGGGAGATTACAGTGTGGATGACGTTCAGGTTGGCATCCCTGAGCACTGCGTATTTGTCGCGTACCGACTGTTCCTTGCCGATGACGAGCAGGTAGTAGGCGTCTATCCTTGTGCCTCGCATGCCTTCGGCCTCGTTGGGGGCGACGCCGATGCGTGCGTCTATGTCATATCCCTGAGGGATGGCTTTAAGCACTTTCTCATCTGCTCCCACCTTGTATTTGAGCGCTTCGTCGCTCAAGACTTTCAGTTCCTGGTCTGAAATGAACTCCTCGGGGCGCTTGCGGTCCCTTGAGACTTTTATCTGGCAGGTGCGGATATAATAGCCCCAGAGGCAGAGCACGACATCATGAATGACGAAGCCAACTTCCTCCTGAGCCATCGAAACGGCGGTCCTGAGGGCTTCAACGACCTTCTTTGTGTTCTCTACGTCTCCATGCCTGATCACCTTCCGTACCGGTACGGTGCAGTGTGCGATGACCTTGACGCCGAAGTCGGTGCTTTCCCCGACTGCCACGGCGACCTTTGTGGTGGATAATTCTACTACGGTCAGAAACTTGTTCATAATATCGGTTCTATTTGCAGATTATCTGGTTCTTGTACTTGATGTTCACTTCTTTGTATTGCGCACCTTCCTCCGTCGGCAGGATGGTCTTGTAGAACACGGCCATCTTCTCGAATTTGTCGTTGAGGTCGGTCGCGCTGCCGAAGAGGATGTGGAAAGGCCTCTTGCGCATGTAGAGCGTCATGTTACCGTCCTTCGCCACCTCGATCTGCTCGATCTCGTCGCTCCAGTAGGCGTTGTTGCGGATCTTTTCGGTGAAAGTCAGCATGCCGCCCAGCCATTGTTCCGCCTCGGTGCCCTCGGTCGGGCCGCTCTGCAGCTGCACCGGCAGGTGGCCTGTGACTACAGGGAGGTCGAGAGCTTTGGCCCCGGCCACCGGCAGTATGTATCCGCTCCTGTCGCAGTAGAAATCGCCGCCGTCGGTCTTGATGCGTACCACCGGCTCTCTCTGCGTTACTACGACATTCAGCATGTCAGGCCAGGTGGTGTAGACTTCGGCTGTCGACAGCACTCCGGACCTGGTCAGGTCCTGTTCTATCCCATAAGTGTTGATGTCGGAAAGCTTTCTGCCCATCGCGCTGTCCGCCACCATCTGTTTTATCTCTGATACTGATATGAAACTCTTGGAGAGACTGTCCTGTATGGAAATGTTGATCTTGCTGCATTTCATATCGGGGGCTTCCTTCGCTTCGAGGCGGGACACGAAGAAGAAGTAGGCACCGAATATGGCAGCTACCACCGTACAGAACAATATCGCAAGAATCTTCTTAAACATTCGACATGTATTCTTCAAACGGTTTTACGAAACGGTCGATGTCGCCGGCGCCGAAAGTCACCAGCACGTCGACATCCTTCGAAGCGACGGTTTTCATCAGCTCGTCCTTGCTTACAATCATCTTGTCGGCGATAGTCACCTTGTCGAGGATCATCTCGCTGTTCACCCCTTCGATGGGCTCTTCCCTTGCGGGATAGATGGGGAGCATGATGAGGGAATCCAGGCCGCTCAGAGCTGCTGCGAAGTCGTCGGCGAAATCTCTGGTGCGGGTAAAGAGGTGAGGCTGGAATATGCCGGTAATCTTCCTTCCCGGGAAGATGTTCCTTATCGAAGAAATGGCTGCCCTGATCTCGTTGGGATGATGGGCGTAGTCGTCTACATAAGCATGTTTCTCGCTGCTGAAATGGATGTCGATCCTCCTTTCGACTCCCTGGAACGATGCGAGGGCAGTCTTGATGATTCTGGGAGGGACTCCGTGGCTAAGGGCGGCGGCAGATGCGGCTACTGCATTCTCCACGTTGACCCAGCCCGGGATGCCCACGGTGCAGTGGTCTATCTTGCCTCCGGGATAGTTGAGAGTGAAATCAAAACGTCCGTAGGGCAGGGGTTTTATGTCGCTCGCATAGAAATCGCAAGGTGTGTCGAAAGAATATCTGTAAACTTTTGCCTTCACCCTTTCAACAGGCATCGGGACTCCGTTTTTCAGGATAAGGGTTCCGCCTGCTACGATCTGGGCTGCGAACTGCTCGAAAGCGTCCATCACGCTCTGATAGTCACCGTAGATATCCAGATGGTCAGCGTCAATGGCTGTGATGACGGCAGTGCGGGGGTGGAGCTGGAGGAAGGAGCGGTCGAACTCGTCGGCCTCCACTACTATGTCGTCAGAGTGTGACAGCAGCAGATTGGTATGATAGTTCTTGGAGATGCCGCCGAGGAAGGCGCTGCATCCGCTCTCGCCGGTGGTCAGGATGTGGGCCAGAAGGGTG
>JAFYZI010000086.1 GCA_017548725.1 Bacteroidales bacterium | reverse complement strand
GGTGCGGGTTGCTGCTTTCAGCCTTGAGAAGGACGGTCTTGTCGCCGCCGTTGTACAGAGTGATGCTCTGGCTCTGGCTTCGGCCCTGCGCGGCATAGCCGAAACGGTAGGCCAGGTCGCGGGAGCGTATGCCGCCCCCTACGATGCTGGGATATGTCTTCTCGGGCCCTACCGGAGTCGGCTCCACATCAGCCGTGATAGTGAGGCGGTCTTCGCTGTTCCTGGTGACAACAGTAACGTCGCGGTAGACCTTCCCCGCCATATTTGCCGGATTGAAGCGCACCACAAGCTCGCACATCTGCCCGGGCTCGACCGGCTTGGTGGGATAATCCACGGTTGTACAGCCGCAGCTGGTGGCCACCATATCGATCTGGACTGACCTGCCGGAGCGGTTGACGAACCAGAAACTGCCGCTGACCAGACCGTCGGCCTCTTTTATCTTGCCGAAGTCTATAGTCTTTTCCTGATATGCAAAAGGACTCTCACCTTCCGCTCTCGCGTCCGGAGAATGGAACAGAAGGACGACAGACAGAATAGTGAAAATCCTTAAGCAGCGCATATAGCGTTATGATTCAGTAGCGGCTTCGATCTTGCGGAGCATCGCAAACATGATGACACCTGCAATCACGCAGAGAGCCATAAGGATAGCCCAGTTTGCCCACAGAGGAACTTTGTCCCAGAGAAGGCCGGGGATAGAGCTCAGGTAGTTTCCGATTGCAGTGGCAGCGAACCACAGACCCATCATAAGACCCTTGAATTTCGGAGGAGCCACCTTGGTCACGAATGAGATACCCATAGGGCTCAGCAGCAGCTCGGCAAAAGTCAGCACGAGGTATGTAGAGATAAGGTAGGCAGGAACAACCGGGTCGGGAGAAACAGTGCCGCCGAGTTCTGCAGGAGAAGCCTGTCCCTTTGAGGCCAGGATCATGATGAGATAACCGACAGCGGCCACGAACATGCCCAGACCGATCTTCTTGGGAGCAGAAGGCTCCATGCCCTTAGGATATTTTTCAGTCTTCTTTGATGCCAGTGAGCTGAAGATAGCCATTGACACCGGAGTGAGGGCTACAACGTAGAACGGGTTGAACTGCTGGAAGAGCTGGGGCTGGATCTCGATAGGATTGGGAATGCCTTTGAAGATGGCATATACGGCGCACCAGAGGAAGGCCGTCACGAATCCGCAGATGAACTTGCCCTTGCGGGTCTCGGACTGGAAGATGCCGAAGAGGGTGTAGACAGAAGCTGCGATCAGCGCAAGGATCCAGATGTTGAAGCCCATCCTGATCCAGCCGCTGGCGTAATCCTGAGTGTAGTCGCGGGCGAACCATGTGAGGGACTGTCCGTTCTGGTGGAATGCCATCCAGAAGAATATAACGACTGCGAATACGAGGCAGAGGGCCACGATGCGGTCTTTGGTCTGTTTCGGGGTGAGCTCGACAACGTCGGTGTTGCCCTTGGCAGCAGCCTGCTTGGCGTTGACGTCGGCATGCTTATGCCAGTTGCGGGTCAGCACATAGATGAGCATCGACACAATCAGCGAAACGCATGCGATGGCGAAGCCCATGTTGTATGATGAAGCGAGGTGCTCGATATAGTATGAGCTGAACTGGTCGAGAGGCATGGAAGCCGGGCTACCCGGCATCAGCGAAGCCAGATCCTGCAGCTTGGCAGTGTTCTCCGGGGTGATGGTGCCGTTCAGGAACTGGTGGGCCAGAGCGGGGATGTCGGCCTTGTAGATGAGGCCGGCCTTGCCGAGGAATTTATTGGTTATGGCAGTGGCTGCCGCAGGAGCGAACATGGCGCCGATGTTGATGGCCATGTAGAACAGGCTGAACGCGGAGTCACGCTTTGCAGAATATTTCGGGTCGTCGTAGAGGTTGCCCACCAGCACCTGAAGGTTGCCTTTGAACAGGCCGGTGCCTATGGCGATACAAAGCAGTGCGCCAAGCATCAGCACCACGCCGAGGGTGTTCGCAGCGGTGGGGATTGACAGCGCCACATAACCCAGGAACATTACGCAGATACCCGTAACGACGCATTTGCCGTAGCCGATCTTGTCGGCCAGGATACCGCCCACGACAGGGAAGAAATAGACTGCAGCTAAGAAAATTGCATAAGTTGTGCTGGCCAGCGAGCCGCCCCATCCGAATTTAGCCTGGAGGAACAGCATGAAGATGGCAAGCATCGTGTAATAACCGAATCTTTCGCCTGTATTGGCAAGAGCCAGTGCATACAAGCCTTTAGGATGTCCTTTGAACATAGTTGATTTAAGTTTTAGCTTACTCAGATAACAAATTTAACAATTTTGAAATAAGTATTAAATTTGAATGCATTAAAATCCCTCCGGAATGAAGTTTTTACGCACACTGGCGGTCTATGCGATCCTTCTGCCGACAGTCCTTCTGTCTCTGCTGCCCTTGTGCGTCCACCATGTCCTGGCCCGCTTCGTGGCGTGGCTGCTCGGGCCGGTGCTGAAGTACAGGCTGCCGGTGGTCCGCACCAACCTGTCCAAGGCTTTCCCGGACCTTCCGGACAGTGAGGTGGAAAGCCTCGCGAAGGGATATTATCTGCACATAGCAGACATAATCTGCGAGACTGTGTGGAGCCTCACCCGCAGTTACGCGCATATAAAGAAAAAAGGTGTGTGCAGCGTCGAGAACGGAGCGGTGGTCAACGACATGTTCACCCGCCACGGCAGCGTGGTGGTCCTGCTGGGGCACACCGGCAACTGGGAGCTGCTGCCTGGCCTGCCAGTATATAGTGACGAGGCCGAGTATGGTTATGACAACGTGATGAGCGCCTATCACACCATGTCCAGCCCTCTGAGCGAAGAGCTTTTCCTGCGCCTTCGCAGCTTCCACCAGTTTAAGCAGAAGAATCTGGTGCCCTCCGGAGGATTCCTGCGTTACGCCCTGGAGCATAAAGATGACCCGCGGGTTTATTTCTTCATTGCCGACCAGTGCCCCGAAGGTAAAGGCAGCGTCGAGACTGAATTCCTCGGCCTGAAGACAGAATGGGTGACCGGCGCAGAGGCGATAGCCCGCAAGACAGGCATGCCTGTTGCATACATCGGCATCAACAAAAAAGCCCGCAGCAGATATGTGATAAGCTGCGAGGCCATATGCGAAGACCCGGCCGGCACGCAGCCCGGAGACATCACGAAGTCTTTTGCTGCAAAGCTGGAGCGCGATATCCTGGCCGACAAGCTCAACTGGCTTTGGAGCCACAAGCGATGGAAGAACCTTCCGATTTATGACAAAAACAAACAATAACGATATGAAACAATTGACAAAAACCCTTTGTGTATTGCTCTGCATTTTTGCAGGCATCCAGATGGCGAATGCCCAGATGCTGGAAGCCGGTCAGGAACAGCCCGCCGGTGTGGTGATCTACTCTCTGCCCCAAACATCGGTTATGCTGACCGTCGTGGCCGAGAAAGAGAATTTCGTGGCAGGCCCTTACGCCCAGTACGCCCAGAAATACATGGGCTCGGAAGCCCGCACTGTCGACCAGGTGACTTATACCCTCAAGTCGATAGACCTTGCCCCTTACCTCGAGGCCGACCCTTCTACCAGAATTGCGCTGAACCTCTCAGGCAGAGGAACGGGAGCTGCCAATTTCCTCCAGCTCTGCTCGCAGGGCCTCATCGTCACTTCTGACAGCTATACCGGCAAGCCGGAATCATGGAGATTCCCGTCGATAGCCAACAACGACGTCTTCGCCGGCAAGGATGTCAACGGCAATCTCACAAGCGCTACGACAACGCTCTACAAGACAGTCAACACTGCCGAAGGATTCCAGAGAGTTGCAGTATCCCAGAGCCAGGTGGTAGAAAAGTCTCTTGAGAAGAAAGCCCAGGAGACCGCCAACACCATCTTCGACCTCCGCAAGAGCCGCATGCAGATAATCACCGGCGACACCGACGCTACATACAGCGGCGAAGCGATGCAGGCTGCAATTGCAGAGATCACAAGGCTGGAGCAGGAATACATGAGCCTGTTCTACGGCACCAGCACCACTTCGATCCAGACCATGAACTTCGATGTAGTGCCCACTGCGAAGACCGCCAACCAGATGTACGTCGCTTTCAGGATTTCAGAGTCTGAAGGCCTGCTGCCGCCGAATGAAGTGGCAGGACGTCCCATCGTTCTCGTGCTGAATTTCGACAAGCCGGCCGAAATCTCCACCGGCGGAGTGGCTTCAGGCGCCAAGCCCGTAGTTGCCGGCACTGTTTATTACAGAGTGCCTGTCGTTGCCACCGCAAGGATCATGGATGGCAGCCAGACTCTGCTGCAGACCCGTATCCCTATCTACCAGTTCGGCCAGACAGTTTCTTTCCCTTTGAACTCAGTTCTAAAATAATATTATGGATATAAGTCATCTTAACCCCGAGAGAGTGTGGAAGAATTTCTATGCTCTCACACGCATTCCGAGACCTTCCAAGCACGAAGAGAAGGTTTCAGCATTCCTTGAGAAATTCGGCAAAGATTTAGGTCTCGAGACTATCAAGGACCCTATGGGCAACATAATCATCCGCAAGCCTGCCACCAAGGGTATGGAAAACCGCAAGGGCATCATACTTCAAGGCCACATGGACATGGTGCCTCAGAAGAACAACGACGTAAAGCATGATTTCCTTAAAGACCCGATTACTCCCCGCATCGTGGAGAAGGACGGACAGCAGTGGGTTTACGCCACCGGCACCACCCTCGGCGCCGACAACGGCCTGGGTGTTGCTACCGCAATGGCGATCCTTGAGGCAAAAGACCTGCAGCACGGTCCCATCGAGGCTCTGTTCACTGTCGACGAGGAGACCGGAATGACCGGAGCGTTCAAACTCGCCCCAGGCCTGCTTAAAGGAGACATCCTTATCAACATGGACTCCGAGACTGAAGGTGAGCTGTACGTCGGCTGCGCCGGCGGAGTGGATGTCACCGCCAGCCGCAAGTATAAGGAAGAGCCCGTGCCTGCCGGTTTCGTGGCATACGAAATAACTGTGAAAGGCCTTCGCGGCGGCCATTCAGGCATGGAAATCAACGAGGGTCGCGGCAATGCCAATAAAGTGATGGCTAGAGTCCTGCTGCCGCTGATGCGTAAAAACAAAGCCAAGCTGTCATGCATTGAGGGTGGCAACCTTCGCAACGCCATCCCGCGCGAGTGCGTGGCAACGATCGCCCTTCCCCAGGCAGAAGCAGCTGCCGTAGATGCTACCGTAGCTCGCGTGCTTGCCGAGGTAAAGAATGAGCTTGGCAAGATCGACCCTGCTGTGGAAATCTTCGCAAAGAAGACTAAAGTGAAGACAGTCATCGCCGGCAACGTCGCCCTGAAGATGCTCATGGCCATTTCTGCCTGCGCAAATGAAGTGTCAAGGATGAGCCTCGACATGCCCGGCATGGTCGAGACCTCTGGCAACCTCGCCATCGTCAAGACCGTCAACGGCGTGTTCACTGTCAGCAGCCTGCTGCGCAGCTCGATCGACAGCTCGAAGATGGATATGGCCGAGCAGATGCGCAACGTTTTCGAACTGGCTGGAGCCAAGGTAATATTCGAAGGCGCATATTCTGGCTGGAAACCTAACATGGATTCTGCTATCCTCGCCGAGATGAAGAAGGTCTACAAGAGACTCTATGGCAAGGAGCCTGCAGTGATGGCCATCCATGCCGGACTGGAATGCGGCATTCTCGGAGCCAAGTACCCCAACTGGGATATGGTTTCATGCGGCCCGACCCTCTGCTCGCCCCATTCTCCGGACGAGAGAGTCTTCGTGCCCAGCGTCGCCAAATTCTGGGATTTCATCGTAGAAGTCCTCAAGGACGCTCCGAAGAAGTAGTTCCGTTTGGGGTAGGTCCCATGGGATGTGACAGACCTACCCCATTGGAAGTGCCTGGGAAGTCGATTCGCGGGGTAGGTCCCGACCTTCTCAGAGGACCTACGCCAAAACACCCCGACACCTACCCCACTCCCCGTAGTAACCGCACAAAAATAATAAGGGCCGCTTCTTTCGAGACGGCCTCTATTATTTTAACCTAAAACTTAACCTATGAAAAACTGTTTGTCTAAGGATTAAGCAATAGGTGTGCCAAACTTTATTCTTTAACTTCTTTTACTGAAATTATTTTTACAGGCTCGAGGGGAAGGTTGCGGTTATTGGTCTGGACTGAAGCGATTTTGTCGATTACGTCGAGGCCGGAAATTGTTTCGCCGAAAATAGTGTATTCACCATCGAGGTGCTTGCAGCCCTCTTCGCTCTGGACGAGGTAGAACTGTGAGCCGGAAGAGGCTTTCTCGGGATTGACATTGTCACCTCTGCGGGCTGCGGCCAGGGCGCCTTTCTTGTGGGTCTTGCCGGGCACGATCTCAGCGGGGATGGTGTAGTTCGGGCCGCCGGTGCCATACTGGGCTTCCTTGCCTTCCTGCTTGGTGAACGGGTCGCCGCCCTGGATCATGAAGTTGCGGATGACGCGGTGGAAAAGCATGCCGTCATAGTAGCCGCTGCGGGCGAGCTTCACGAAATTGTCGCGGTGGAGGGGTGTCTCCTTATACAGTTTCACGACGATGTCGCCTTTTGTGGTAGAAATCTTGAAGACGGGCTCTTCGGCGATCTCTTCAGGCTCCGCTACTTCACCCTGGGTGAATGAAGGCTGGTCGAGATTGATATCTTTCTGTTGTGTCTTGTTGCCGTTCTTGCAACCTGAGAATAAGAATGCCATAGTAACGATCAGTGATAAGGTCAGTATTCGTTTCATAATGTTGATTATTTACGGGGCAAATTTAGCCAATTTTCGTATTTTTGTGTGAAATCAAAGACCCGAGATGGCAAATCCGTTGAAACAGCTGGCGAGTGAGACCGCCATATATGGTCTGAGTACCATTCTGGCCCGTGTCGTCAACTTCATGCTGGTTCCCGTATATACGGCGATACTCAGCCGTTCTGACTACGGTGTCGTCACGGAGTTCCTCTCTTACATTGCCATCCTGCAGGTCGTCCTGGCGCTGGGCCTCGAGACGGGCTGTTTCCGCTATGCCACCATCAAGGAGATCAACAACTCCCCGAAGGTCTTCTCCACCGCCTTCTCGATAGTCTTTATCCTCTGCGCGGTGTTCTACCTCTGCGTTTCCGCATTCTCCGGCGGCATCTCGACTGCCCTGGGTTATGCCGAGAACGCACGTGTCATCAAATATGTGGGTCTCATCCTGTGGATAGACACCATTACGGCCATCATCTTCGCTCGGCTCCGCTATGAGCACAAGGCCCTCAAGTTCGCCATCATAAAAACCCTCAAGATACTCACCGAGCTGGGTATGAACCTGCTGCTCTACCTTCGTTTCCCGAAGTTCGCGGCAGCCCATCCGGACAGCTGGATGCTTACTTTCGTGAGCCCCACTCCGGATTATACCTATGCGATATTCGCCATCCTCGTCAGCTGCCTGCTGTGCCTGATACTGCTGATTCCGGAAATCTTCAGACTCAGGTTCCGCCTGGACAAGGAGCTGACCCGCTCGCTGCTCATCTATTCTCTCCCTCTGATGATCGCCGGCCTGCCCGGAGTGCTGAACGACTTCATGGACAGGATCCTGATGCGCTTCCTCAATGCCGACCCGGCCATCTGGCGGGCAGACCTCGGAGTCTACCAGGCCGGAGTGAAGATAGCGGTGATAATGTCGCTCTTCGTGCAGATGTTCCGCTACGCGGCGGAGCCGTTCTTCTTCCAGAGGGAGAAAGACAAGGACAACAAGGTGCTGTATGCAAAGGTGATGAGCTATTTCGTCGCCTTCTGCATGTTCGGCTTTCTGGTGGTAACCCTCTATCTCGACGAGATCGGCCTCATCCTCGGAAAGAACTTCCGCGAAGGCCTCTCCATAACTCCCATAATGCTGATGGCCTACGTGCTGCTGGGAATGCAGTTCAACATTAGCATGTGGTACAAACTGAGCGGCAAGACGGGCTATGCGGTG
>JAFYZI010000011.1 GCA_017548725.1 Bacteroidales bacterium | reverse complement strand
TTGTGGAACGCCTTGCCGGCGATGCTGAAGTGGTGGGCCTTGAGGCGGTTGTTCTCCACTCCGAGGACCATCGCGCGGCCGGTCCATGTGCGGGCATGGGTGCCCATTGGAACAAATAGCGGGTTGCCGATGGTGCGGCCGTAGTATGTCCAGCCGGACTTGTACTCACCGTTGTTGAAGTAGTTGTCGCAGCCGCCGACAATATGCTTCCAGTAGTGATACTGGTCGGCCGGGTCGAGATGGGCCCTCTCCTCCTCGGTGGTGGGGCGGTCGTGGCGCACTCCGGACTGCAGCATGGTGTACTGGTGTTCATAGAGTATGTCAGTCACCCAGCGGTCCTTGTCGTCGAAACCGAACCAGAAGGTGTCGACTCCGTCCGGGAAGTTCTGGAAGCCCATGCCCGAGCCGTCGTTGTAAGGGATATCGTGCTGGAAGACAGCCTTCCAGCCGTCGCCTCTCCAGTCGAAGCGGAACAGCTCGCCGCCGCCCTGGTCGCCGATTACATTGAGCTGGTCGCTCAGCGAGCCGGCGTTGGAGGCGTGACGGCCCGTGATTATGCGGAAGTAATTGTCGAACGTCACGGGCATCTGCGCATTCTGATAATTGCCGGCCCAGATGGCGTAGTGGTCGAAGCCGAAGTGGAAGCTGAGCCGCTGCAGGATGTCGAAGCGCAGCATGATCTTGGTGCGGTGGACCAGCGCCCCGGCTACATAGCGGTTGTCGAGAGTCTTGAAGTCGCCGAAGCTGCCGTACAGCCAGACTTTCTGCTTGGTCCACGGCAGGGCCACCGGATCGAGGTTCAACAGGTAGCCGGGCATCGAACGGGCGTTGCCGCTCCAGATTATGTGGCCGCCGGTGGTGGACATCGAGCCGAGGGTGGGCGTTCCGGCCCCGTAGAAATCAAGGTCGACGTGCTTTATGCCCGCATCGAGCGAAAAGACCTTCCACTTGATGCTGGCGTAGAGCTCGTCGGCCATCAGGTTGAAGTCCGCAGCCTTGCCGGTGGCAGCCAGGGCCGCCGGCGTGCCGCTGTCGTAGTTAGCCGCCAACGATACTCCCCACCGCCACTGGAAATCCTTGCTTTCGTCGTACTGCGTGCGTGCCTGCAGCACCGTCAGGGCGCCGTTGTTCTCAGGCATCAGGCCCCACTGGTTGGTGGTGGCCCAGAACGGCAGCGAGCCGCCGCTCGAGAGAGCGCCGGTCAGCAGCAGCGACAGGAAGAAATCGTTCATCGGCTAATTGCTTTTATTTCGGACTGCAAAGATACAGTTTCTGCTGGAACAGCGCTCAGGGCGCGCCTATTTGAAGAGCAGGCGTGCGAAGGTGTTCAGGTAGAGCCTCCAGTTGAACCAGGTGTGGCCGCCGTCAGAAGCGTAGATGGTGTGAGGCATGCCGTTGCGCTCGAGGGCCTTGTCCAGAACCTCGGTGCCAGGCCATGCGAAGTCCTCGGTGCCGCAGCCTACCCAGTAGAGCTTGTAGCCGGCCTTCTTGATGCCCTGCAGCTGGGCGTCGAGCTCATCGCTCTCGCGGATGCCGCAGCTCAGCGGGCAGATGTAGTCAAATACGTCCGGATAGAGGATGGTGGCGCGGGTTGTGTGGCCGCCACCCATAGACAGGCCGGCGATTGCGCGTGACGACTTCTTGGGGATGGCGCGGAAGTTCTTCTCGATGAAGGGAACGATCTCGGTCACGAGGCTCTTCACGTATGCGTCCTGCTCCTGAACCTGCTTGGTGGGGAGCTTCATGGTGCCGGCAGCCTGCTGGCCGGGGTTGCCGTTCGGCATAACCACGATCATAGGCTCTGCGAGGCCCTTCTCGATGAGGTTGTCGAGGATTTCTGCAGTGCGGCCCATGCTGATCCAGGCCTCTTCGTCACCACCTGCGCCGTGGAGCAGATAGAGCACGGGATATTTCTTCTTGGGGTTGGCCTCGTAGCCGTAAGGGGTGTAGACGGTCAGGCGGCGGTTGCTGCCGAGGATCTTGCTGTCGTACCACGGGTGGCTTACGGTGCCGCGCTTGTTGGCAGTGTAGTAGTTCTCGCTGCGCTCGCCGGGCACGATGAGCATGTTAAGGTAACGGGTGCCGTCGCGCTGCACGAGGATGTTCTGGGGGTCGTTCATGGCCACGCCGTCAACGATGAAGTTGTAGGTGTGAATCTCGGGACGCGGGCAGGGGAGTTTGATGCTCCATACGTTGTTGGCGCCGCGTTTCATGTCTACGGGGCCGCCGTTGAGCCAGCTGCCGCTGAATTTCACGATGGTGGCGTAGTCAGCCTTGAGGTTGAAGGTTACGCTGTCGCCCTGAATGTCGGGAGAGACGATCTGAGGGCCGCGGCCGAAGTTGGCAAGTTCCTGTGCCTGCATGGCTACAGTGGCGAGCAGGAGGATTGCGAAGAAGGTAAAGAGTTTTTTCATGGTGCTTATATGTTTGCTGATTTTTGATTACTTGAAAAGTTTTTGTGCGAAGATGGTCAGGTAGACGCGCCAGTTGCGCCAGATGTGGGCTCCGTCGCTCTCGTAGTAAGTCACAGGGTAGCCCTTGTTTTCGCAGTACTCCTTGAGCTTGATGGAGTTATTGCGGATGTTGGTGTCGTCTTTGCCCACGCCGATCCAGTAGAGGCGGGGCTTGGCGGCGAAGACTGCGTCCATTGCGGCTTCATGGCCGGGCAGCTCGACTACGCCAGAGAAGAGGCCCACATAGCCGAAGGTCTTGGGGTAGCGCATCGACAGCGCGCAGCTCTGGCGGCCGCCCATTGAGAGGCCTCCCACTGCGGTGTTGGCAGCGCCCTTGGCTACATGATAGTGGCTTTCGATGAATTTCATGATGTCCGGGAAGCTGTTCTCCACTTCCTCGGTGCTCTGGCTGCGGCTGTTAGCCATGGTGGGCTGGAACATGTTGATTGCTGCGCCCGGGGCGGCCTGGTTAAAGTAGACGCCGTTCGGCATCACGACAATCATGGGTTTGGCCTTGCCTTCGGCGATGAGGTTGTCCATGATCTGGGCGGTGCGGCCGAGGTCGCTCCACGCGTCTTCGTCACCGCCGGAGCCGTGCAGGAGGTAGAACACCGGGTATTTGGCCTTCGGGTTGTCTTCGTAGCCGGCCGGGGTATAGACGGTAAGGCGGCGTTTCATGCCGAGGGTCGGGCTGTCGTACCACACGTGCGACACAGTGCCGTGCGGGACGTCGTGGACTTCGTAGTACCAGCCCTTGTCGCCCTGCTTTGCGCTGAGGGTGAAGATGCTGGTCCAGGTGGCAACGTCGCGGTTCATGTGTACGTTCGAGGGGTCGAGCATGCGCTGGCCGTCGACCACGAAGTTATATGAGTAGAGCTCGCCTTCCAGCGGGGCGGTGGTGTAGGTCCAGACGCCGCCCTGGCCTTCGGTCATCTCGCAGACGCCGGGGGCGAAGTCGCCGCGCACCTGCACTCTGACGGCCTTGGGAGCGCGCAGGCGGAAGGTGACGCTGTTGTCGGGGTTAATTTCGGGAGAGACTATGCCCGAGCCGGGGCCGAGGGCTTGCTGTGCCGATGCGCTGAAGGTTGCGGCCAGCAGGAGGGTGAAGAGAAGTATGCGTTTCATTGTTGTTGTGTTTCGAGGCTGTGTTTTTAGATGCTTACTTCGGCGCTCTGGCGGATGTCGTCGGAGGCAGCGCCGAGCAGGAGCTGCAGCTGGCCGCGCTCCAGCGCCCAGCACTCTTCCTCTTCATACCAGAAGCGCAGGTCGTCCATCGGAATCTCCAGAGTCACCTTGCGGCTCTCGCCGGCCTTCAGGCTCACGCGGCGGAATGCCTTCAGCTCCTTCTCTGGCCACTCCACGCCAGAGTCCACGCGGTGCACATAGAGCTGCACCACCTCGTCGGCCGGCATGTCGCCCTCGTTCTTCAGGGTGAAGGTCACAGTCACTTTCTTGTCGTTGGCCTTGGCTTTCATCTCGCCGTAATTGAAAGTCACATATGACAATCCGTGGCCGAAGGCATACATCGGCTTGATGTTGCTGGTGTCGAACCAGCGGTAGCCCACATAGAAGCGCTCGGTGTATTCGCTTACGGGGATAGGCCTTCTGGCGTTCAGGGCCTGGCGCTCCGCAGGGGTCATGTCAGGCCTGTACATCGCTGTGAACAGGTCCATTTCGCGGGTGCTGTTCGGGAAGTTGCCCATCGCGTAGGCCGGAGAGTCCTCCAGCTTCACAGGGAAGGTGAACGGCAGCTTGCCGGAAGGGGCGATGTCGCCGAAGAGCACTTCAGCCAGCGCAGTGCCGCCTTCCATGCCGTTCCACCAGCCTTCCAGGATGGCCGGAGACACCGGCTCGAGCACCTGCAGGTCGGTCGGGCCGCCGGAGATCAGGACGGTCACCAGGTTGGGGTTGGCTGCGTAGAGGGCCTGCACCAGTTCTTCCTGGCCGCAGGGGAGTTTGATGTTGGCGCGGTCGGAGCCTTCTGTCTCGATGCTCTTGTTGGTGCCGCCGAAGAAAATCACGAGGTCGGCGTTCTTCGCAAGCTCCACTGC
>JAFYZI010000085.1 GCA_017548725.1 Bacteroidales bacterium | reverse complement strand
CGTGAGGAGACCAAACTGGTGTCGCAGTTCCGCTGCAACGGCAGCGACGCATACATCCAGTTTGTCGATCATTTGCTGCAGCGCGGCCCGGAGACCCTCAATGCGCCTCTGTCAGAACTGAACTATGATTTCCGCATCTTCGACAGCGCTTCCCAGATGCGAGATGCTCTGAGGGAAAAGAACGCCGTCAACAACAAGGCGCGCATGGTGGCCGGCTACTGCTACGACTGGAATGTCAAGAATAGGAGAGGAGATGTGGACATCAGCCTGCCCGGCGGCTTCCAGGCGAAGTGGAATCTCGAGAACGACAAGATCTGGGCTATCAACCCGCGGTCCTTTGAAGAAGTCGGCTGCATCCACACTGCCCAGGGCCTCGAGTTCGATTATGTCGGAGTGCTGATAGGCAAAGACCTAAAGTTCGACAACAAGACCGGCCTCGTCGTCACCGACAAGACAGCCATTTCCAGCGACGACAAGTCATCCGGCATCCGCACCGCCAGCGATGCCACCGCCCGCCGCCTCATCTTGAACACCTACAAAACCCTCCTCACCCGTGGCCAGAAAGGCTGCTACGTCTACTGCGAAGACCCCGCCCTCCGCACCCACTTCAAGGAGATGCTGAAAGGCTAGAGGAAGTTATTCCGGAGCATACTCATCCGGTCTGGCTAGCGCATCCGTTTTCCGCAGTGCTGGTGCGGTTAGTGGTCCAATTTTTTGTAGACTAACCGCACCAGCAGCGATTATCTACAAGTACCAGAATTGGGGACCCAATCTTGCAAAGATTTTGATGCTCTGACTACAATCGCTATCTTTGATTCAATTAGAATTGATGCCATGGATAACAAGCAGGGATTGATTATTTATAATACACCGGACGGTAAAAGCAAAGTAGCTTTGATGGCCCGTGATGGAATGGTATGGCTAAACCAGCAAAGCATTGCTGAACTTTTTGGGACCTCTATTCCAAATATATCTATTCATATATCTAACATATTTAGAGATAAAGAGTTAGATAAAGACTCAGTTGTTAAAGATTATTTAACAACTGCCGCTGATGGCAAACATGGTAGTAGTGCTATAAGATCTACGTAGTGCGGTTATAGGTCCAATTTCCTGCAGTATAACAGCAAATAGGGCCGTTTTTGCTGCTATGGGTCCAAGATTTTGCAGTATAACCTCACCCAGCCGGCCGATCGGCGTGCCGGCAGAATGCCGCAAGGCAACATGGTACCCCAGCTTTGGCGGGCGGGCCGTTATGCCCGCCAAAGTAGGGGCGGAGGGGCGCGATTTTGTGGAATAAAATCGCGGTTGCCCTAGGCATTGCTGCCGCAGCCGTGCCGGCCGTGTTTTGCAATCCCGTTATTATCATGAATATATGTAAAGTCCTACCTCTCAAAATGATAGGGAGAACTTTATGAAATCATTAGATATTCACAGTATTACAAAACACGCGTGAAAGAGCAGAAGCTAGGTCAATAGCTAACTGGTTACGCGGAGTCGATGACTTTCTTGTAGGGGGCGATCATGCCGTCGGTCATTTTGGAGCCGAGCTTGCGTTTGAGTTTGGGACTGTTCATCATGCCGCCGACGAGGTACATCGACAGCGAGGTTTTCCATTGCTTCTGCGGGAAGTCGTACTGGCCGTGGCTCTTGAAGAACTTGTGGTCGGCGCGCATCAGGCCGCGCATCATGTAGATCAGGTCGCGGAAGATTTTCATGCCGCCGACTCCCAGGAAGTTCTGGGGCGGGGTGTACTGCTTCTCCATCGCATAGGCGACCGTGGCGGCGAGGGTATCGATAACCTTGTCGACATCATGCTCGTCGGTAGCCACCCCTGCCAGGAAATTGCCGCCGACCTGGGCGCGGGCCTCCAGCAGCATGCGCAGGTTCTCTTCGACTGCATAGTCTCCTGCCACCAGATAACCGAAGGGTGTACCCATAGTGACGGTGCGATGGCCGTTGCAGAACTGGCGGTCGTCATACATCTTGAAGCGGGAGCCCATCGAGTGGTCCTTGATGCGGAAGGCGTAGAGGATTGCGTCGTGCTTGTGAATGGTGTTCCGCAGGAAATCGTCGAAGCCGTCTTTGTAGAAACATTTGCCGGTGGCGGCGCAGCTGAAGCAGCTCAGGCAGCCTCCCATGAAGGGGAAGTCCTGGATATTTATGACGTCGCAGCCGTATGGAAAGACGGCGACGAAACGGTCTATCATGGCCTTCAGCCCGCTGTCTTCCGGCAGCAGGTCGGTGACAATGACGGCCTTCTTGCTCTCATCATGCTGCACCGGCTCCGGAACGGTTGCGATGTGCCGTATTCCTTCACCAGCAGCCACCTGCGGTCTCTTGAACTCCTTGCGGGAGAGTTTCCACAGCGTGAACTCCAGCCAGTCGACGGCCTGCTTCTGGCCTTTCTCCGACAGGATGTCATCCATATCTGCCGACAGTCCTTCGAGGAACGGAATCCCCATGTCGGCACAATTGTCTTCAATGAAACGGTGGGCCGTTATGTCATAGAAATGTTTCGAAGTAGTCAGCTGGGTGGCGGCTTTTCCGGAGAAATCCAGCCCGGAAGCTTTCAGCAGCTCGATGAAGCGGTGGAGCTGGCTGGGCACCAGGAAGGTATAGACCGGGTAGCAGAAGATAATCAGATCTGCCTTCCGGACAGCCTCCAGCGCAGCGGAGAAGTCTTTCTCAAAGGACTTGATCTTCTGTCCGGCGTCCAGATAGCTGAAGCTCTGCCCGGCAAATTTCTTCTCAAGGAACAGCGCAGTATGCAGGGTAATGGAGTTCCTGCCCTTCGGGCTGCCGTTAATTACGAGTAAGTTCATCAGTTATAATAATAGTGTTCAGGTCTAATGATGCTTTATGGCGACGCGAGCTTCTGATAGGCGAGCCGCTCGTCGCCGTTGGCGAGGTAGATGATGCCGCGGTAGCTGAAGCCGTAGTCGAGGATGCAGTGCTGCATGATGCGGTTGTCGCGGTGGGTGTCGATGCGGATGTTGGCCTCGTTGGCGAAACACCAGTCCATTATCGACCTGAAGACTCCGTGCGAAGCCCGGGTGCTGGCGATGCGGTGGATGACATGGTAGGGCAGGCCGTCTTCAATCCAGCTGCCTCCTTCTATATATGAATACGTGGGGTCGGGGGAGGGGATGAAGGCGAAGTACGCCACTATACTGCCACCGTCCGTCACTACGAAGGCAGAGCCCCGGCCGATGTCATCAAGGATGACGTCGGCAGAAGGATAGCTGTCGGCCCACTGGTGAACATTGCCGGAGGCGCGCATGATGACCTTTGCCTCTTGAATGACGGAAAGGATATCCTGCACATCCTCTCTGGCCGCAGCGCGGATCTGCCGTCCTTCCAGAGGCGGCCGGACATCGAACAGCACCTTGTAGGCACTGGCTTTCTTGTCGAGCGGAAGGGGGTAGGCCCGGGAGGTGGAGGGCATCCGCCAGAAGGTGATGGAGCGGCTGCCGACATGGAGGGGAGTTCTGCCACCCATAGGCGGCTGGGCGCAGCCGAAGGTCTCAACAATGACGTCTGTGGCCTTCTGTCCGGTAGTAACAAGAGCGTTGCACTGCGGAATCCTCTCCAGAAGGGCCGGAATGTCAGTAGGCGTGACCACCTCCAGAAACTTGTCGGAAGCATTGTCCTGCAGCCGCCGCACTTCGCAGGCCGTGTCATACAGCGCCAGATGTTGCTCCCAGCAGAATGCCTTCACCTTCTCGATGTCGAAGCACTTTTCGCCCGCCACCGCAAACCAATCCCTGTCATCGTAGAACAGCAGCCCCATCACCCGCCAGAAATCATTCGTCCAGTTCGGATAATAGAACGGCATAGACCATCGCTTCTCCTGCGGCGGAAAACTGCCCAGAAAAAGAATCCGTGCGTCCTCAGGCAAAAATGGTTCGAAGGGGTGTCGTTCTGTCTGCATCATTCTGCCCACTTGAAATTCTCTATGCCGGCGCCGACCTCGAAGTGGTACTTGACGATGCCGAGATCGATGCGGGTGTATCCGGCCATCGAGAAGAGCGGCCTGGCTTCGACCTGGTCGCCGTCGCGGAGGATGAATTTGAACTTCTGCTGGTTGATGGCGGTAGGAGCGAGGAGGGCAGCATCCATGCCGGCCTTGAA
The DNA here is from genome assembly GCA_017548725.1 of Bacteroidales bacterium. GTDB lineage: Bacteria > Bacteroidota > Bacteroidia > Bacteroidales > UBA932 > Equibacterium. Next base: position 3,454 of record JAFYZI010000085.1, on the reverse strand, counting down.
CCATTCCGGCACGGCTTCGGAAGCTTCGTAAAACTGTTCCATCGGCTTCAGAGGGTGCTGCACGCCCTGGTTGGCACCATAACCAAGCGAAATCACGCAGTGGACTATATCTCCGTCACGGAGCGTGTATGTTCCGGGAATCTTCTTGTAGGTCAGACCAACCCAGCAGCTGTTCAGTCCAAGTGTCTGGGCGAGTAAGACCAGCTCTTCTCCATAGTAGCCAATCTTCTCTTCGGATTCGTCTCCCTTCGGACCGGCCATCACGAAGTAATTCCTGACGCCGGAGAACTGTCCGTACTTCCACATCCCTGAGGAGAACGACCTGGGCTCATCCAGCACCAGCTGGATGTTCAGGCCGCTGGCGGCATTGATGCGTCCGACGGCTTCGTTGATGGTTGCGACCTTGTCAGCCTCGATGGCTCTGTCGGTATATTTCCGCACGGAGTGCCGCGCTTTGATTGCTTCCTGGATGGTCATTGCTTCTGATATTGAGGTCTGGGGGCGTTGTCAGATAGCTGACAACGTCTTTTGCAAATAGTCGGCGATGGCGTCCAGATACTTCTTGACGTCGTCGGAGCAGAGAGGGTCGGGGACTTGGATGGAAACTATGCTGGTCTGGTTGACCAGGGTGATGAATACGGGGGTATTGTCGATGTCCCTGGCAGAGCAACCGATGGACAGGGCTCCGCATTCCTCCTTCAGCTCTTCCAGCTCGGACAGAGACTGGCCCTTGAACGAGCCGTCTTCACCGACGGGAGTCTGCGCCATACCGTACATTTCAGCTTTCGAAATCCTTTCTACGATTACGTTATAGTCTGCAATAAACTTGTCTAACAACTTGAGCATGGTGTCATACCCATATCCGATATGGATATCATAGCCGAAGTCCCGCCATGCTCCGTTCAGCCTTGTGCCAAGAAAAGAAACTGCTTCCATAAGAAAGAGGTTAATAATGAGTGTTAAGTTACACAATTCCTCTGTCCCGGCCAAATGACAGGCCCGACCGTTGTCAGATGCGGAATTATTGATTAATTTCGTGAGACTGTAATTGCAGTCCCAAAAACTAAAACGATGAAAGCAGCGTTCGAGAGTGCTGACGGCAGTTTCCCTGTGCTCAGCTACAATCTTGGAGTGGGTGAACTACACCCTTATGGACCGTGCCAAGTATGACAAGCCAGGCCACCTCCTCCAGACAATGCTCACTGTAAAATTCTAAAACCTGAAATATGACTAAAACAAGAAAAGCATTAGTGAACGACGAGTGGATAGTCGTCGTTCTGGGATTTATTGTGCTGGCGCTTTGCGTGATATTCCCCAGCGCAATGAACAGCCTCAAGATCCCCGGAATCCTGGCGAGCCAGAGCGCAAGCGCCCTCGGCGAGTGGCAGGGATGGCTGGGCGCAGTCTATATCTTCCTGTTCGTGCTGGCGCTGCTCTACCTCTCTGCAGCCCTCACCGGCAAGCCTTTCAAAGGCATATTCCTGTCGTTCCTGGTGATATGCCTGCTGACGGTGATATCGCTGGCGCTGGCGACCATTCCCTTCTGCAAGAAATACGGCCTTGAAGCTGTGCTGTTCGCAGTCATACTGGGCTTGATTATCAGCAACTTCTTCAAGATCCCGGAGTGGCTGAAGCCGGCCATCCAGAGCGAGTTCTACATCAAGATCGGTATCGTCTGCCTGGGCGCCACAGTCCTCTATCAAGAAGTGCTCAAGTCCGGTGCATACGGCCTGGCACAGGCGCTGATCGTGGTGCTCTGCGTGTGGTATTTCGGCTTTTGGATTTCCCGCAAAGTCTTCAAAGTTGACGACGAGATGGCTACCATGCTGGCCAGCTCGGTAAGTATCTGCGGCGTGTCGGCAGCCATCGCCACCTGCGGAACCATCAAAGGCGACCAGAAAAAACTTTCATACGTCATCTCCCTCGTCATGGTGGTAGCCATCCCCATGCTCTACATTATGCCGCTGCTCAGCAACTGGCTGATGCCGCTTTTCTTCCCCGGCAACGAGCTTGCGCAGGCGCAGGTAGCAGGAGCCTGGATCGGAGGCACCATCGACACTACGGCAGCAGTAGCAGCCTCCGGCGGAATCCTCGGCGACGAGGCCGGCCAGACAGCCGTAATCGTGAAAGCTTCGCAGAACGTGCTGATCGGCGTGGCCGCATTCCTCATCTCGCTGTTCTGGTCCCTCCGCGGCACCAAGGGTGTCGAGAAGACTTCAGGCAAAGTGATCTGGGAGCGCTTCCCGAAATTCGTCGTAGGAATGGTAGTGGCATCCATCATTTTCAGCCTCTTCTTCGCCGGCAGCAGCCCCGACGGCATCGCCTACAAGAGCCTTGCAAAGAACTTCCAGAACATCTTCTTCTCGATAGCATTCGTCTGCATCGGCCTTGAAACCAACTTCAAGCAGATCTTCGCCAAAGAAAACAACCAGTCCCTCAAAGCCTTCCTCACCGCCCAGGGATTCAATATCCTGTTCACCCTGCTCGTAGCGTCGTTGCTGTTTGGAGTGATTAAGAACTGACGGTAGAAGAAGTCATCTAATTAAGAAAAAAAGCCCCTTCATCAAGGGGCTTTTTTCATCAGTGCTTCCAGACTTTCCGTAAGATCCTGATAGGTTTTTTCGAAGTCGCCGGTATACCACGGGTCGGCGACGTCGCGGTCGAGGCCGGCGAAGGACATCATCATGCGGACCTTGTGGTCCGGGTCGTCGGGGATAATCCACTTCAGCATACGGACGTTCGAGCGGTCCATGCAGATTATGATGTCGAAGCGGTCGTAGTCGGCCCGAGTGACCTCGCGGGCCTGCCGGTAAGGGTCGAACCAGACGCCGTGGCGGCTCAGGCAGCGCCTTGCCGGGGGATAGATAGGATTGCCGATCTCCTCAGAAGAGACGGCGGCAGATTCTATATAAAAGCGGTCCTCCAGGCCTCTGGCCTTCACCATGTCCTTCAACATGAACTCAGCCATGGGACTGCGGCAGATATTGCCGTGGCAGAGGAAAAGAATCCTGGTGACGGCTTCGGGGCGCTGCAGTGTCCTGTCAGATGCCATCATTGTCAGTATTGAGAGATGAAGTCGGTAACCAGACGGAACACAGGCTCGTAACTGTCGAAAACAGCGTGCTTGTAATTGTCGTAGATGGTGTGGTAGAAGGGGAAGGCGTCGCCGTCCTCATTCTCCAGGAAGATGCAGGGTACGTGCCGCACGGCGAAAGGGTAGTGGTCGCTGTTGGCAGCCAGCTCGCCCCGGTTCAGAGACTTGAAATAGCCCTTGCCGGCATTGATACGCTCAAAAAGGGCGAAACCGCGCATGCCCTCGTCGCTCACCTCGCAGTACTGCACGGGATTGTTGTCGCCGATCATGTATATATTGAACAGATACTTTATCTGCTCCAGGGGCACTACGGGATGCTCCACGAAGAAATCAGAGCCGCGCAGGTTGGCGTCCTCGCCG
>JAFYZI010000084.1 GCA_017548725.1 Bacteroidales bacterium | reverse complement strand
CGGCTATCCTGATAAATGGAAAGACTACAGCACCCTCGACATCAACCCTGACAACACTTACTACGAGAACCTGCGCAACGCCAGCGCCTGGTACGTTAAGGATAACCTCTCTAAGCTCGGCAAGCCGACTGACAAGACCGAATGGGGCATGACTCCTCAAACTGTCAACGCTTACTACAACCCTACTACCAACGAGATCTGCTTCCCTGCAGGTATCCTCCAGAAACCGTTCTTCGATCCCGATGCTGACGATCCCGTAAACTACGGTGGAATCGGTGTCGTTATCGGCCACGAGATGTCTCACGGCTTCGACGACCAGGGTTCAATGTTCGACGCTCAAGGCAACATGGTCAACTGGTGGACTGCTGAAGACAAGGCTAAGTTCGACGCTCTCGGAGACAAGCTCGTAGCTCAGTTCGACGAAGTTGAGATCCTTCCGGGAGTACACGCCAACGGCCGCTACACCCTCGGCGAGAACATCGGTGACCACGGCGGACTCTCAATCGCCTACACCGCAATGGAGAACGCAATGGCCGGCAAGCCCGTTAAGCTCATCGACGGCTTCACCCCCGCCCAGCGCTTCTACCTCAGCTACGGCGCCATCTGGGCCCAGAACATCACCGACGAGGAGAAGGCACGCCTCACCAACATGGACGTCCACTCACTCGCCCGCAACCGCGTCAACGTTTCAATCCGTAACTTCCAGACCTTCTTCGACGCTTTCGACATCCAGGAAGGCGACCCGATGTTCCGTCCCGAATCAGAACGCGTACACATCTGGTAAACCCAGCTCAAGCCCGGGCCCGGCGCCCGGCAGCCACCAAAAAGCGCATGGAAACCTCCGTGCGCTTTTTGTTTTGCGCCGCCCGGGTCGGTTTCCGCCAAAGTGTGCGCGGAGATAAATATGTTGAGAACTTTATTTGTTTCTTTGGCTGGTTAGTAGTACTTTTAGAGAAATTTAAAGAACGATTATCATGGCACTAAACAAAGTTTTATTGATCGGCAATGTTGGGAAGGATCCCGATGTGAGACATCTGGAGGGAGGTGCTTCTGTGGCCAGTTTTACCCTCGCTACGACAGAAAGATACAGAGAACGCGGAAGCGGCGAAACCAAGGAATTAACTGAATGGCACAATATCGTGGCATGGAGACAGCTTGCCGACCTGGCGGAGAATTTCATCCGCAAGGGCAGCCAGATTTTCGTCGAAGGGCGCATCCGTTCCCGCAGCTGGGACGACCAGAACGGACAGAAACGCTACATCACTGAAATCCTTGCCGACAGCATCCAGCTTCTTGGCCGCAAGGGTGATTCTCCGATCCCCAGCGGCGGAGCATACGTTGATCCGGGAGCTCCTGCCCCGGCACCAGCTCCCCGCCCCGCAGCTGCAGCCCCTGCTCCGGCTCCGGCATATCCCAAGCCTCAGCCGCAACAGCAGCCCATCTCGCTGGACAGTCTCGACAGCGACGACAGCGACGATCTTCCGTTCTAGCGCGCGCTGACAGCAAGACACAAAAAACCTCCGAAAGTTCATTCCGGAGGTTTTTTATTTAGGTCGTACTAAACCCTATTTCTGGATATTCGGCTTCTCGAGGCCGTAGCCTTTCTTGCGGTCCTCGCGCTTGAGCAGGAGGCTGAAGATGAAAGCGAGAACACCGAAGCTTGAGAATACGATCATCGGCACCAGATAGCCGCCGGTAGATTCAACGAGCTTGCCGATGAGCAGAGGTACGAGGCAGAGGCCGATGTTCTGAACCCAGAAGATGAGGCAGTATGCGCTGCCGAGCACTTTCTCGTCGATAATCTTCGGAACGCTGGGCCAGAGGGCTGCGGGTACGAGCGAGAAGCTGACGCCAAGGATCACTATGAGCGTGAGGGCAAGCCACTTGTAAGGGAAGGCCGGCAGCAGGAACGCGAAGCTCAAGTGGCAGACAATCATAATAACCGCGCCAAGGAGCAGCATCGAAGCACCCTTGCCTTTGGTGTCCAGGAATATTCCAAGCAGCGGGGTGAGGCACATCGCCAGGATCGGGAAGCAGCTGAACAAGCGTGAAGCCGCAGTTGCGTCGATGCCGAGAGTCACCTCGAGGAAGTTCGGAGCATATCTCTGGAACGGGAAGATGGCTGAATAGTAGAGCACGCAGAGCAGAGCCACCAGCCAGAACATCTTGCTGGTGAAGATCTGTCCGAGATCGGAAACATGGAACTCATCTTCAGGAGACTTCTCGTCGGTAGCCAGGCCTGCAGCAACAAGCTGTCTGTCGAGCTTGCGGTCCATGAAGGTGAATATGATGAAATTGATGAGACCGATCATAAGCAGGGCTCCGCAGAATCCGAGCGACGCAAAAGCGCTGTCACCTGCGTTTACAATGCCGTTGGCGTTACCGAAACGGTCGGCGATGATGGGTGAAATCCACATTACTGCGAAGACGCCGAGGCGGGCGATAGCCATCTCGAGGCCCATCGCGAGCGCCATCTCCTTACCCTTGAACCATTTGGCGATAGCTTTTGATACTGTCGTACCGGCCATCTCGCAGCCGCAGCCGAAAATCATGAATCCAAGAGCGGCCATCTTGGCGCTGCCCGGCATGGTCACCCACCAGCTGTTGAGCCAGTTGCAGAAACCTGTAGTCTGGAACCAATCACTGATGCCGATGAACTTGATGAGCGCTCCGACGACCATTATCGATGCGGAGAGGACTCCCGTGAAGCGGGTGCCCATCTTGTCGAGGATGATACCTGCGATGATAAGGAAGCCGAACACGTTGAGTATATATTCAGCCGACGCGTAAGTTCCGAACACCCCGCTGTCCCAGCCATGAGAGCTCTCGATGAGAGACTTGAGCGGAGACATGACGTCTACGAACATGTAGGCGAAGAACATCATCAGCGCGATGAGGACGAGCGCCGTCCATCTCGCTGCAGGGTAATCGTTAAGCAGTTTTTGTACTTTTTCAGTCATTATCGTGAGTTTATTATTATATCCGCGAAAAATCAGGCACCAAATTTAAGCTATATTTTGCTTTCCGCCAAAGTGTGCCAGGCGCGATTATACGTCCAGCAGGTGCTCCCAGCCGGGACGGTACTGGTAGTGGAGCAGGGCGTTGGCCTCGTCGTCGTCCATGAACTTCTGGACGATGGGATTCCACTTGAGGGGACGGTTCAGCTCGCCGGCGATTATGCCGATGTTGCACATGGTGCATGACGAATGGCCGACCTCGACGGGGACGTTAGGGTCGATGCGGGACTTGATGCTCTCGATGAATACGCGGTGATGGCCGGCGCGGGCCTCAAAAGGAATGTCGTTGTCGTCGACCTTCATCTCGAACTTCGGGTCTGAAGCGTAGAGCTTGCCGCGGTGGACAGCTATCCAGCCTTTGTCGCCATAGATCTTGACGCCCTGGCCAGAGTCGTCGAAAGTGGTCTCCTCGACGACGATGCCGTTATCGTACTTGTATGTGAGATTCTTGTAGAAACTGTATCCCGGAGGGATGATCTCGGTCGGGCCTGAGAGGTCCTTGCCGACGGCCCACTGGGCGATGTCGAACATGTGGGCGCCCCAGTCGGTCATGTATCCGCCGCCGGTGGGCTTGTACCAGCGCCATGCACCCCAGCAGGTGTCGTCGCCGTTCTCCTTGAGCAGAGGATCGATGTCGGGAAAGTATGTGGCCTTGTCGGTCATCGGGCCGAGCCACTTGTCCCAGTTAAGCCCTGCGGGAGGCGTCTGGGGCGGGAAATGATGTGGAACGGGGAACGGCTGTCCGTCCCAGCGACCCACGTACACGTCCATCTTGCGGATAGTGCCCAGGTCGCCCTCGCGGGCCACGTTTGCGGCGTGGATGAACTCCTCGGAAGAGCGCTGCTGGCTGCCTACCTGGAGGATGCGGTTGTACTTGCGCACAGCCTTTACGAGCTGCTTTCCTTCATATACCGTCAGCGTCATCGGCTTCTCGAGGTATATGTCCTTACCGGCCTTGCAGGCTGCGATGGCGACGCCGGCATGCCAGTGGTCGGGAGTGGCGATTACCACGGCATCGATGTCCTGCCTTGCAAGCAGATCCTCGTAGTTCTCGTACATGGTCGGGGCGGCCTTCTTGACGCCTTTGCCCTGATAGTATTCGGTAACCCTCTTTGCGAAGCGGTCACGCTTGATGTCGTAGACGTCGCAGCCAGCCAGAACCTGCACGTCATCCATCTTGATGAAACTGCTGAGCAGATACATGGCCTGCTGACCGAGGCCTATGAAGCCCATGCGGATCTTGTCGCTCGCAGCAACAGTCTTGCCGCGTGCCGGGGCTTCGACCAGTTCGAATGCTGAAGCCATTGACGGAGCTACGGCGAGGCCGGCGAGGCCGAAAGCCGTCTTCTTGAGGAAGTCTCTTCTTTCCATATATGTTTAGTTTAGGAGATTATCCTGATCTGACATGCCGCTAGATTTGTTTTACATACGCACGGCGGACGGTGTACAGCTCTGTCTTGAACTCTTCGAACAGGGTCTGGACCTTGAAGTTCTCCTCGAGCTGAGGGTTCATGATCATCCTTGTGACGCCACGCTTGATGCAGTTCTCGTGGAGCTGCTTGAACATCAGCACGCTGACGCCCTTGCCCTGATACTCGGGCAGTACGCCGATGAGCAGCGACTCCAGAGTGTCGTTGTGCTTGAGTGCATGCAGTATGCGGATGAATCCGAAGGGCAGCAGGTTGCCGTTGCTCTTCTTGACAGCGGTGGAGAGGGTCGGCACGCAGAAGCAGAAACCGACGGGCTTGTCCTCTTCATTGACTACCACTGAGATGAAATCTGTGTCCAGGATGGGAACGTAAGTCTGGAGATAACGGCGTATCTGCTCGTCTGTGAGCGGTGCAAATTCATACAGCGGCGCGAAGCTCTCGTTGTAGAGATGGAAAATCTCCATGCCGTACTGTTTGTTCATCTCCCTCATGCTCTTGCCGGTAACTGCATGGACTCCGAACTTCTTCTCGATGAGCGGAGCATACTGATATGAAGGCAGCGTCTCCTGCGGGATATAAACTATCCTCTGGGTCCAGTCGGCATCCTTTTCGAAGCCGATCTTCTTGAGCAAGGTGTCGTAGTAAGGGTAATTATACAGGCAGGTGAAAGATGACAGCTTGTCGTAGCCCTCCACCAGGGAGCCTTCCTTGTCCATGTCGGTGAAGCCCCACGGCCCTTTGAGGGATGTGCATCCGCGCTCCTTTCCAAAAGCTTCCACGGCACCGATCAGCGCTCTGAGAACCTCTTCATCCTCTATGAAATCCAGCCAGCCGAAACGAGCCACGGCGCCCCAGCGCTTGTTGGCCTGATGGTTGATGATGGCAGCCACGCGGCCCGCCAGCTTGCCGTCCTTGTAGGCCAGGAAGCAGTCGGCTTCGCAGTATTCGAAGGCCGCATTCTTCTTCTTGTTGAAGGTGTCGAACTCGTCTCCGGTGAGGGCGGGAACCCAGTAGGGATTGTCTTTATATAATGAGAAAGGGAATTTTATGAACTTGCGCAAGTCACGACGGCTCGCGACTTTCTTGATAGTAACTGTCATTATTCAGGTAGGTTTTGATTTAAACAAATGTACGAAAAATGAGTATATTTGCGCTCATTGCAACTAAATCTAAATCATACTTAAATGAGTAATTACTTCTTTGACATGATTCCTGTCGAGGAATTAAAGCAGATGCCGTACATTCCTACGGTCCCTGAATTCCTTGATTTCATTGGCGGACAATATGCGCAGTATCCGGCCCTGACCGACATCAACAAACCCGAAAAGAGCGTCAACTACGCTCAGCTCGTAGAAAACGTGGCTCGCCGCCGCTGTTTCCTCAAGAGCCTCGGACTTGCCGAAGGCGCCAAAGTCGCTATCTTCGACTTCAACAGCGTGGATGCTGTGGAAATGTTCCTCGCCGTGACTTCAGCCGGTTACACCGCCGTAGTGTTGCCCGCACAGCTTCCGGCCCCCGCAGTAGCAGGTTCTTGTGCAAGATTTGACATATCTGCCGTGTTCGCAGGCGACGCTCTCAAAGGCGTCACTGAAGGCCTTCCGGTCAAAGTCTATCCGATTTCTTCCATCAGTGAAACAGCAGCTCCCTCAGCCGTAGTTGACAAGGATGATCCGGCCGCCATATTCTTCACCGGCGGAACCACCGGCGTTCCGAAAGGAGCCATCCTTCCTCACCGCGCCCTGCTGAGAGGCTCGTTCAACGGAGCCTTCATGCCCTGCAGCATCCTGCATTGCCACCGCACCATCGGCATGCTCCCGCTGAGCCACGTGTTCGGCCTCATCAAAGGCACCATGTCTTGCCTCTATTCCGGCAACGAGTGGGTAGCCTGCGAAGACATGAAAGCTACTATCGGCAAGCTGCCGGCCATCCAGCCGACCTACCTCACCCTGGTGCCCGGTCTCTGCGACATTCTTTACGGCCTGACCAGGATGTACACTCCGAACTTCCTCGGCGGCAAGCTGAAGATAATCATCAGCGGCGCAGCCAACGTACCTCCGAGGCTTATCAAAGCCTTCGACGGCATGGGCATCGGCCTTCTCGGCGGCTACGGCCTGACAGAGGGCGCCAACTTCACCAGCGGCAACGCTGACGTCAAGACCCATCCTACATCGGTCGGCAAGCTTTACGCAGAGCAGGAGATCCGCTTTGTGGACGGCGAGATCCAGCTCAAGGGCGACAATATCTTCCTGGGATACTACAAGGATCCTGTTAACACAAAGGCTGCCTTCACTCCTGACGGATGGTTCTGCACCGGAGACCTCGGTCGCATGGACGAGGACGGCTTCCTGTACATCACCGGCCGCATCAAGAACCTTATCATCCTTGCCAACGGCGAGAATGTATCTCCCGAGAGCATAGAGGAGCCGTTTTACAAGTGCGACGCTCTGCGCGACTGCCTCGTGAAGGAAGACATCATGAACGGCGAGAGCGTCATCGCCATCGAGATCCTTCCTCAGCCGGCCTTCGTCGACGGCAAGAGCGAGGAGGAAGTGGCAGCTTTCTTCAACAAGCTCGTTGAAGATGTCAACGCCACTCTGCCCAGCACTCACCGCGTCACCAAGGTTACTATCCGCAAGGAAGACTTCAAACGTACAGGTTCCCTTAAAGTAGCTCGCAACCAATGACAGATACTGAGATTTTCGAAGGACTCAAAGAAGTCCTGGCGGTAATGAAACCGCACCTCGACACATCGAAGGCAACCCTCGAAAGCAGTCTCGTCCGCGATCTCGGCATCGACTCGCTGTCGATGCTGCTGATGTCGCTCGCGCTGGAAAACAAGTTCAACGTGACCTTCGACACTTCGAAGGCCCCGTTCTCTACCGTGGGAGATGTCGTAAGCTACATCAAGGAACAGCAGGAGCAGAAATAGTTTTTGCTGTCAATCTATAATTAAGGTTTCCGCCGTAACACCGGTGGAAACTTTTTTTTTCTCGTTCTTACTTATTTGATGATGACATTATATTTAGTAAATTTGAGAATATGTTTATTAAATCATCAGATAAAGAATACGATGTGGCCATCATCGGCGGCGGCATTACCGGAGCTGCCACCGCGAGGGACTGCGCCCTGAGGGGGTTGAAGACTCTGCTCGTCGAGAGAGGTGATCTGTGTGACGGAGCTTCGGGCCGCAACCACGGCTTGCTGCACAGCGGCGCGCGATATGCCGTGACCGACCCTGAAGGTGCGACGGAATGCATCAGCGAGAACCGCATCCTGCGCAGGATCGCTTCGTCCTGCATCGACCCTACCGGAGGTCTCTTCATAACTCTTCCCGAGGACAGTCTGGAGTATCAGGCCAAGTTCATCCAGGCCTGCCTGGACTGCGGCATCGATGCCGAGGCCATAACTCCCGAGGAGGCTAAAAGGCTGGAGCCCGCAGTGAACCCCGACCTGATCGGCGCCGTGAAGGTGCCCGACGCTTCCGTGGACCCGTTCCGCCTCGTTGATGCCAACATCCTTGACGCCGTCCGCCACGGCGCCGACGTAATAAAGTTCCGGGAAGTTACAGGCATGCTCAAGGAAGACGGCTGCGTGAAGGGTGTGATGCTCGGCGACGAAGCCATCCGTGCAAAGCAGGTAGTGATAGCTGCCGGCATCTGGAGCGCCGCACTGGCCGAAATGGGAGGCGCGCACATCAGCATGATGCCCAGCAAAGGCTCCCTGCTGATCTTCGGCCACCGCCTCACCAGGATGGTCATCAATCGTTGCCGCAAGCCCGGCAATGCCGACATCCTCGTGCCCGGCGACGTGGTGAGCGTGCTCGGAACTACTTCCGACAAAGTGCCTTTCGAGGACTGCGAAGACGTGAAGGCCACCGGCGATGAGGTCGACGTGTTGCTTCAGGAGGGCGTCCACCTCGTGCCTGCCCTCTCCCATACCAGAATAATCCGTGCATACGCCGGAGTCCGCCCGCTAGTGGTGGCCGACAGCTCCGCCAGCGGAAGGAACGTCAGCCGCGGCATCGTGCTGCTCGACCATGAGAAGCGGGATGGCATTAAGGGTCTCATCACCATCACTGGCGGCAAGCTCACCACCTGCCGTCTGATGGCAGAGATGGCTACCGACCTGGTATGCGAGAAGCTGGGCCTGAATATCCCTTGCACCACCGCCATAAAGAAGCTTCCCGGCTCGCACAAGCGCAAGGGCGGCAAGGATCCGGTGCACAAGCGCGCCGCTGTCGGCCGTCACGGCAGCGAAGCCGACATGATGGACTTCAGCGGGCAGGGCGCCGGCGAGATTATCTGCGAATGCGAGCAGGTGACCCGCGCCGAGATTGAATACGCAGTGAAGAACCTCGGAGTGAGGAGCATCTCCGACCTGCGCCGCCATACAAGGGTCGGCATGGGTACATGCCAGGGCTCTTTCTGCATCAACAGGGTGGCGAAGGTTCTGGCCGAAGTGCTCGGCACGCCCGACAAGGCCGATGACCTGGTGAAGGATTATCTGCAGGAGCGCTGGAAAGGCATGACTCCCGTGCTCTGGGGCGACACCCTCAGGGAAGCT
>JAFYZI010000083.1 GCA_017548725.1 Bacteroidales bacterium | reverse complement strand
GGCTGCCCTTACTTCCTGGACCGCTGGCAATATGTCATCGCGGAGCAGACCGGCAAGACCTATGGCGGCGACGGCCAGGGCATCCCTGTCCTCACATACGAAGAGATGGCCGGCCTGGTACTCGGCTTCGACCCGTGGGACCTCGGAATGCAGACCCACCAGATCGCTGTTGAGCCGCTGCTCGACAAAATAGGCGTTGAATACGACGAAAGTAAGAAATACCTGGGAACGGGAGGCAAACCTCTGCCGGAACCCGAATTCCCGATGAACATAAGATGCTGTTAAATGGCTAAGGAAAATGTAGTAGTTATCGGCGGCGGTCCGTGTGGCATCGAAGTCGCCCGCAATCTCAGGGATCTGGGTTATACCCCTATCCTGCTCGAACAACAGTCAGAACTCGGCGGACACCTCAGGCTCTGGGACAGACTGTTCCCGGAAGGTGTCGAGGCCCGCAAGGTGCTCAAGGAACTCACCGGCGACCTCAAGGGAGTCAAATGGTTCACCGACGTCAACATAGAGTCGATAGAGAAATCACGAAAGGGTTATACCGTCAACGTCGACACCGGCATGTCGTTCCAGACCAAAGCCCTGGTAGTCACTACAGGCTTCAAGCTCTTCCCTGCCGAAAACAAGCAGGAATACGGCTACAACATATACGAGAGGGTCATAACCAACGCCGACCTGGAGCAGTATTTCCACACCCGCAAGGATCCCCGCATCCAGAACCCTAAGACCATCGGTTTCGTGCACTGCGTGGGCTCCCGCGACGAGAAGGCATGCAACCGCCAGTGCTCGAAGGTTTGCTGCGCCACCGCCGTCAAACAGGCATCTGAGATAAAAGAACTCTTCCCCGACGCAATAGTTTACTGCTTCTACATGGACCTGCGTCTGTTCGGCCGCAGCTACGAAGACATGTACCTGACCGCCCAGAGGAAATACGGAGTAAGATTCATCCGCGGCCGTGTATCGGAAGTGTCAGAGGATATCGACGGGAAACTGTTCGTCAAGGCCGAAGACACCCTGCTCGGAAAGCCGATGAAGATGAAGCTGGACCTGCTGGTACTAATGACAGGAATCCTTCCCGGAGACAGCACTAAGCAGCTTTCTGAAATGCTCAAGATACAGACCGGCGAAGATGGCTTCTTCACCCCCAGAGACACCATCCTCGAGCCCTGCATGGCCAAGGACGGCGGTCTGTTCATGGCCGGTACCTGCACAGGCCCCAAAACCATACCCGAGACTCTCAGCGAGGCCAGGGCTGCCGCAATCCAGGTCCATAAATATCTTTCAAAATGATAGATTTCGGCTATACCCTGAGCAAGAGCAACACCTTGAAGATCGAGAATCTGGACGATTCCCGGTTCAAGGCTTTGCATAAGCTGGAGCCGGATGCATACAAATGCATCAACTGCGGCTCCTGCACGGCCAGCTGCTCTGCAGGCGTGTTCACCGAACTCAGTCTGCGCAAGATACTGCTCAGCCTGCAGAGAGGCGAAGAAAAAGACTACATCAATCAGCTGCAGTCCTGCATGCTCTGCGGCAAATGCATGCTCGTTTGTCCGCGCGGCATAAACACCCGCCATCTCATCCTGAGCATCAGCAAGATCTATAATACGGTTGACAGATGAGGGAAAGGTTTCTTATAGGATTCGACCCGTTCGTGCTGCCCTTCCTGCTGGGAATGGCGTTCGTGCTGACATACTGCATAATCGGTCTGATAAGAGTAGTCCTGCAGCTGTCGAAGGCTGACCGCCGCAAGCTGGCTGCAAGCCTCTTCAAACCCGCCAACGCTTGGAAGAACCTGCGCGACATGTTCTGCGACTGCCTCATCCATGTAAAGCTGTGGAAGCGCAACCCCAAGCTGGGTTATATGCACTCGTCCATCGCCTTCGGATGGTTCATGCTGATAGTCTTCGGCCACATTGAGACCTTCATATTCGTTCCCAAGAAGGCCGGACTCTTCTACTACCCCATTTTCTTCCGTTATTTCATGGAGATGGAGAATTACAGCCTGCGCGGATCATTCTTCTTCTTCATCATGGACTTCTTCCTGCTGATTGTGCTCAGCGGCATCCTGCTGGCCATGTTCAAGCGCATCCGCAGCCGTTTCTTCGGCATGCGCCGCACGACCCGCCTTTCCATCACCGACCGTATAGGCTTGTATTCCCTGTGGGCCATCTTCCCTCTGCGCTGGATTGCCGAGGGCTTCACCGCAGGCATCGCTGGCGGAAGTTTCATGACCATCCCCATCAACCTGCTGCTGAAAAACTTCATGAGCAACCCGGAGAACATCACCGTCGCATGGTGGCTGTACTCAATAGCCCTGGGTACCTTCATGTTCGCTCTGCCGTTCTCGCGCTACATGCACATTCCGGCTGAGATCCTGCTCATACCGATGAAGAATGCCGGGCTGAAGGTATACCACCCGCGCAAAGGCTTCGCCCTCGCCCAGATATATACCTGTCCGAGCTGCGGCGTCTGCATTGACGCCTGCCCTATGAGTGCCAGCCGCCAGAATCTGAAAGACACTACCGTATATCTGGTGCGTCAGATAAAGCGCAACAACGCGCGCCGCATGAACGCCATGACCGAGAAGTGCCTCATGTGCGGCAAGTGTCAGGAAGTCTGCCAGATAGCCCTGCAGTCATACGACATCAGGATGAAGATCCGCGAGCGCGCCACATACAATGTCGGCCTCAAGTACGACTATCTGGATTCATACAAGCCTGAAATAGGAAAAGCCAAAGTGCTTTACTACGCCGGCTGCATGTCCTCCCTCACTCCAAACACCGGCCGTTCGATAAAGAAACTCCTGTCTGCAGCCAGAATCAGCTGGACGCAGATGGATGAAGGAGGCGGAGTCTGCTGCGGCCGGCCGCTGATACTTGCCGGAAGACGCCAGGAAGCTGCTGCGATGATTGAAAAGAACACTTCCATCATCGAATCCAGCGGCGCTCAGATCCTGCTCGTAAGCTGTGCCATCTGCTACCGCGTCTTCAAGGAGGAGTACAAGCTTAAAGGTATCCGTGTGATGCATTACACCGAGTACTTCAACGAACTGATGGAGGAAGGCCGTCTGAAAGTGAACAGAGGCGCGCTGAGATATGCTTACCACGATCCTTGCGACCTGGGACGCGGATGCGGCATCTATGAAGAACCCCGCGAGGCGCTGTCACGCGTCGGTATTATCGCTCCAGCCGAAAAAGAACGCGCCCTCAGCGTATGCTGCGGCGGTTCTGTCGGCAGCCTTACCCTCGACCATGAAGACCGTATACCTATCACACAAGCCTCGGTTCAGAACATGCTGTTCTCGAACCCTGACCGCATAGTGACGGCATGTCCTCTGTGCATGAAGACATTCTCGAGATATTCTCCTGTCAAGGTGGTGGATTTCGCGGAGGCCCTCTGCGACGGACTTGAGAAATAAGCTATAGGTATTCCCTGCCCGTAAGCACTCTCCAGAGCGCATAATATTTCAACACCGAAACGGCGTGGTTCGCCACCAGCTGGTAGCGCAGGCTGCTGCCGCAGTTGAAATATACAGACCGCGCCAGGAAGTTCCCGACTCCGGTTATCTGAGACAACGGATATACAATCGTTTCCTGCGATCCGTCCAGGAAGCTTATTTCCAGACGGTCGCCGAACATCGACAACGTAGCGTCTTCGCTGATTACCGCAGACACTCCGTCAGCCTTCCTGGTAACGGTGAAGTGACAGTCGGTCGCAATGGGTTCCGCAGTCTTTTCGCGCAGTGCGGCGGCATTTTCGGTCAGCCATTTCTTCTGGAAGCGGTTCCAGTCTCTCAGGGTGTCGAAGGGCAGCTTGTCTCCCACTATGCGTCCATATTCGTTGTATTCAGCCTTCAGGCCGCAGCTGCAGCTTATTTCGTCACCTGAGGTTACAATAGTGCCGAAACGGTGGCAGCAGGGACACAGATATGCAGCATATTGCATTCCTTCGGCCAGCCTCTCGCCGCGGTACACATCCCCATGCAGCTCCTGCTCTTTATAGGCGTCCACATAGAGGTCGTCGCACATGGCCTTGTAGACTTCGTCCTCAGTCATTGCAGCCAGCTGTGCGGGAGAGAATTCGTGCATGAGCTCTCCGCGCATCGGGCCTTTGCGCTTAGTCGCAGCCCAGCGGGGTTTCAGCAGATACCCTCCGGTAAACCTGTATGTTACAAGGGCTGCGCCGGACTCTTTGGCCATCCTGGCGGTACGCCTGGAGATGAATTCCGACACGCCGTCCCAGCTGCGGTTGCCCTCGGGGAAAAGCCCCACGGAAACCCCTGCCTTGAGATTCTCTTCTATCTGCGCTATGACTGTGTCGCCCCTGGCCCCCTTCTCGCGAAGGATCAGGCCGAACAGATTCTTGAAGATGCGGCCGAAGAAGCCTTTGCCGAGCGTGGAGTTGGCAACGAAGCGGAAATGGCGGTTAAGCCCCATCACCATAAGTGCGGGGTCCAGATTCTGGGTGTGGTTGGCCACTGCAAGGAAAGTCTTCGATTTGACCTTGCAGCGTTTCGGGTGGAAATGATACAGAAAATACAACCAGGGGCCAACGACTATCTGGCAGAAACGGTACATGAATTTCTGCAGACAGAGGCCTTTGGTGATATCTCTATTTCTGCTCACGTTTCTTTGCCTCTTCTTCTTCAAGTACCCTGTATGCTACCTTCCCCACAAGGGTCTTGGGCAGTTCTTCGCGGAATTCGATATCATAAGGCATCGCGTATTTGGCGATGTACTTGCGGCAGTAGTCGAGCAGCGTCTGCTTGGTTTCGTCGTTCGCAGGGACGCCCGGCTTCAGCATCACGAAGGCTTTCACCTTCTGGATCTTGTAAGGGTCGGGAACGCCGATGATGCAGCTCATGTGCACCAGCTCGTGGGCGTCGAGGATATTCTCGAGCTGAGCCGGATATACGTTGTAGCCGGAAGTGATGATCATCCTCTTGATACGGCCCCTGAAATAGATGAAACCGTCTTCATCCATAACGCCGAGGTCGCCGGTATGCAGCCATACCCGGCCGTCGGCATCCTTGTGGAGAGTGTTGGCCGTCTCTTCGGGCTTGTTGTAGTATTCGGCCATCACAGTCGGGCCTGCGAGAGTTATTTCGCCTTCTTCGCCATAAGGAACCTCATCGTCGGTACCCGGCTTCACAATCCTGTAATATGTGTCGGGGAACGGGATGCCGATGCTGCCCTCCTTGGCCAGTCCGATCGGAGTAAGGCAGGAAGCAGTCACACACTCGGTAGTGCCATAACCTTCGCGCACCTGGATGGTGGCTTTATGGTCTTTCAGGAAAGCGTCGAAGCGTTTCTTGAGCTCGATAGACAGAGAGTCACCGCCGCTGAATACGCCCTTCAGGTGGCTCAGGTCGGCATTCTTCATGTTGGGCAGGCGCAGCAGAGCCTCATATAGGGTGGGCACGCCGGCCATGAAGTTGCATTTATATTTGGTGATAAGCTTTGAATAGCTCTTGGCCGTGAAACGGGGCACGAGCACGCACCTTCCTCCGCTGGCCAGCATCGAATGGATGCAGACTCCCAGTCCGAAGCCGTGGAATACGGGCATTGCCGCCAGCATGCGGTCTCCGGGACCGAACATGGGGTTGGTAGCCACAATCTGCTGGGACAGGGCGTTGAAGTTGGCGTTGGTAAGCACGATGCCCTTGGTAGTGCCAGTGGTACCGCCTGAATACAGGATGACGGCGGGGTCATCGCTCTTGCGTTCTACTTTATAATTATAGAAGCAGCACTTTGACAGCTTCATGAACTGGTTCCACATGATGACCGGAGCATCGTCCGGAATCCTGGCGATCTTGCGGCCTTCGGTGAGCATATAACCGGTCTTCAGCGGCTGTGCAAGCTCATCCTTGATCTTGGCGATTATGACATTGACCACCTTGGTGTTCTTGCGGATCCTTTCAACCTTGCCGTAGAACTGGTCGAGGGTTATGATGGAAACGCTCTTCGACTCGTTCAGGTAAAACTCTATCTCCTTCTCGCTCGACAGCGGGTGCACCATGCTGGCGATGCCGCCTACCAGGTTCACCGCATAGAACATGTAGATGGCCTGGGGGCAGTTGGGCATAGCTATGGTCACGCAGTCTCCCTCACGTATGCCTATTGTTTTGAGCGCCTTGGCGCACATTTCTGTTTTCTTGATGAATTTCTTGTAGCTGGTCGACTTGCCCATGAAGTCGAAAGCGATGTTGTTGGGGTATTTTTCAGCTATCCAAGAGACTTTGTCGAACATCGAACCCTGGAAATAATCCAGGTGAGCAGGGACTCCGTTAAGGAATTTATACCACGGAGTCTTTACATTTTCATCCATTAATTAGTTTAGTTTAGGTTTAAATTAGAGTAAAGGTACTCATTTTTATTACAATAACAAAGCCGGCCTGAAAAGCCGGCTTTGTTATAAGATATGTTAATGGATTCAATTAGTTGCCCTGGGGCATCGGGTAAGAAGGCTGCTGACCTTCGGCGCCTGATGCCGCTGCTGCTGCAGCTGCAGCTTCCATAGCTGCTGCCCTCTCGGCATTCTTTTTAGCCCTTTCGTAACGAACCTGCCTGTACTCCATCCATTTTTCATACTGTTCAGGAGTGAGGATCTTGCCGTACTTCTTTTCGCGGATGCCGTCGTACTTCTTGAGCAGATCCACGTCAGTGAGCATGTCCTCTGAAGTGACATTCTCCTGCTCGCTGGCCTGAGGACCTTCACCCTCTCCCATTCCAGGAGGCATACCGCCAGGCATACCACCGGGCATTCCGCCACCAGGAAATCCGCCACCAGGGAAACCACCGTTCATGTTAGGACCGAAAGTACCACGGGGCATTCCGCCGCCACGCTGGCGGTTGTTGCTCTGGTCTTTGAGAAGGTCCATGTAACGCTCGTCAGCGACCTTAAGCTCGACCTTATATATTTTCTTACCCTGTTTGTCGGTGAGGTCGAACATATTCTTGTATGCTTCCGTCTGAGCCTTGGCGACATCAACGCTGCTGAAGCTTGAAGCATCCATTCCGAACATGCCCATCATCATTCCGGGAGGCATCCCGCCGCCAGGAAATCCGCCGCCACCGGGGAAACCGCCACCGCCGGGGAATCCGCCGCCGCCCATCGGGGGCTGAGCCAATGAAACAGTGCAGAGCAAAACTGCAGCAAATGCAAGAAAAATCTTTTTCATAGTCTGTGTCTGTTTAAATATGTTTTGATATTAGATTATCGAGAGAGCATTTGGTTTATTATATTTGTGTCAAAAGTATAAAAAATGTCTCTGAAAAAACCCATAGTAGCCCTTATATACGATTTCGATGGGACACTGTCGCCTGCCAACATGCAGGAATACGGCTTGATACAGGCCCTAGGTAATACCATCGGACAGTTCTGGAGCATCAGCAACAACCTCGGCACCGACAGGTCGATGTGCAGCGTACTGGCCTATATGAAAATCATGGTTGACGAAGCAGCCAGGATGGGGATTCCCCTCACCCGCAGCTTTCTGGAGCAGTTCGGCCCCCAGATCGAGCTTTTCGACGGAGTGAAGGAATGGTTCAGCCTGATCAACCGCTACGGCGCCTCCAAAGGAGTCAAGGTCGAGCATTACGTCATTTCTTCCGGCCTGACTGAACTCATAGAGTCGACACCCATCGCCAAAGAGTTCAAGAAAGTGTTCGCCTGCTCATTCCTCTACGATGAGGACGGCATTGCCAGATGGCCTGCAGTGGCGGTCGACTACACAGCCAAGACCCAGTTCCTCTTCAAGATATCCAAGGGCATCATGGACATCAGCGACAACAAGCTGGTCAATGACAGCCGCCGCGACGAAGACAAGAGGATTCCCTTCACCAACATGATCTATTTCGGAGACGGAGACACCGACGTCCCCTGTATGAAGATAGTCAAGATGTTCGACGGCAACTCTATCGCCATCTACCAGAAGGATAACGAAAAGAAAGTCGCCACAGCCCGCAAGCTCCACAGCCAGGGCCGCGTCAACTTCATCTGCGACGCCGACTATTCGCCCGGAGGCGAGATTTTCACCACCGTCAGCTCCATCATCGACAAGATAAAGGCTGAAAGCAACTATCACCTCATGCAGAAAAAGAACCGTCCATGAAGAAGCTGATGCTGCTTGCAGCCGCGCTGCTGCTTTCTTTATCATTCTGCGCCTCAGCGCAGACCATCCAACAGCTTTTTCAGCCTGCGGCCAACGCAGTAAGCGACTATTTCGGCGAAAGGACCCAGTGGAGGGACACAGCCCGCATACGCCATTTCTACATCCGCAACTCCGGCCCTGCCGAAGTGCATTTCAACAGATTCCTCAGCGAGCAGCCCCTGCGCAAGAAAGACATCGACGCGATCTACTCCCTGGTGCGCAAAAACTTCCCTGAGAAATACAAGTCCTACGCCGACAACTTCGCCATATACTCCGACGGCAACAATATAGAGAAGCTCTACAGCAGGGCCCTCAGCGAAACCTTCAACGCCAATGACATGAGCCTGGCCAAAGCTCCGGCTCAGGACGTAGAGAACATTTCCCAGCAGCGGAGCCTCTATCCCCTGACCAGGAACCTCTCCCGAGCCAAACAGCCGACAGCCGGCCTTCAGGGCCGTCATATAGCTCTCTGGCAGAGCCACGGCTATTACTACGAACAGACCCTGGAGCGATGGGAATGGCAGCGCAGCCGTCTGATGACCACAGTCGAGGACATGTACACACAGAGCTATGTCCTTCCCTTCCTTGTGCCGAT
>JAFYZI010000082.1 GCA_017548725.1 Bacteroidales bacterium | reverse complement strand
TCTTGTCGATGTCAGTCCAGCGGAAACCATTCCCGCCATGCGGAGGATTCCGGAAATCATAAACCTCATGCCCCGCCTGGCGAAGCTTCACGACTACTTCAGGATAATATGAATTGCGCCAGCTCGACGCTACATAGATACGTGCCATATTCATAAACTTGATTTAATAAATTCAGTGCGATAGGGATCGTCGACGGTGCAGCTGGCTTCGACGACGGCGCAGGCCCCGAAGTAGCCGACGACCGGGAAATTGCCGGTAACGTTAGTCGGGAGATTGGCCGGCTGGTCGGTCAGCAGAGGAACCGTGCCGAAAATGAAGTGAGTGTATTTCGCCAGGAAGGCACCGTAACCCTCAGAAAGAGAAGACACCCGCATAGTAATGACATCCCCCCTCTCCAACGGCTTGAAACTCTCCCCGTAGGCGCGCCACAAATCCCCGGTATGATGCAGAGCCGACAAAGTAAAGCAGGTGAAAGTCATCCCGTCAAAATGGTCGTCCGGGACCTCGACACTCTTCTCCAGCGGCTTGAAATGGCCGTTGATAGCCACCTGGATCAGATACCTGCTCCGCATCTTGTAGAAATCCTTGCCCCAGATAGCCAGAGTCCAGAGACTGTCCACATCCTTGGAGTAGATGTAGTCGATAGAATCCAGCTGGCAGCCGACCTCAGGGACAGAATCCCGCGCCTCGAAATGCGCCAGCTTCCCGTCGACCTGCGCCTCGACATCCAGCCTGTAAGTCATGCCCGTCTCACCCCTGAACACATCGACAGAACGATAAGTCCCCGGCGCGGAAGCATCCTCCTCGTATTCATAAACCGTCTCCCCGCAGCTCACCGAAACTCTCGCCCCCGAAACCCACGGCCGCTGCGCAGACTCACTGAAGAAATCCTCCGTCATCGACAGACGGACAGTCTGATGACACAACTGGTCAGTCACCATGCCGTCCACCACGAAACTCCGCACCGGCAGAGCCCCCGGATCAAACACCAGAGCCTCCGTGCATGAGACGCACATCAGGACGACAGGCAGAAGGTAACGGAAGAATCTTTTCATCAGAACATAAGATTGAATGATACGGAAGGCAGAATCGGGAACAGATAGAGCTTGGCCGCCCTGGGCTCGTCCTCATACTGACTCAAAGAATAAACCACAGACCAGACATTGTGCCTCGAATAGGCATTGTACAGAGAAAAGACCCACTCCCCGCTCCACGGCAGGCCGTCGGCGCGCCGCCTCGTCTTCACAGTCAGCGACAGGTCCAGCCGGTGATAATCCGGGAGCCTGCCCTCGTTGCGGCCGGTAAATATGGGAGCGTACGAGTCGATGAGCGAGAAGCGCGCCACAGGGTAAGTAGTAGGCGCCCCGCTGTAGTAAACCCAGCTGGCCGAAGCCGACACCTGCCGCGAGAAAGTATAGCTCGCGAGCAGATTCACGCTGTGATCATGGTTAACTGGCGACGCATAAGGCTTGCCGCCATTGATCTCCGGGATCATGTAGATAGCCTTGGAGTAAGTGTACCCCAGCCAGCCGTTCCACTTCCCGAAGTCATACCTCAACATGAACTCAGCCCCATAGGCATAAGACTTTCCGAAACGCAGGAAAGCCTCCCTGTCCGGCCTGTCGAGGATGACGCCGGTGTTCTCCACGAAATCGAGAGTATTCTTGTTGTTCTTATAGAACAGCTCGAGAGAAGACTCGAGCGCATTGTCAAAGAAATTGCGGTAATAACCCACCGTGAACTGGTCGGAAATCTGCGGTTTGGTGTTCGGCGAGGCAGGCAGCCACACATCCAGCGGGCTACCCGAAGTGCTCACCAGAGCCTGCTGGAAATACTGCATCACCCGCATGAAGGAAGCCTTCACCGAAGACTTCGCACCGAGAGGGATAGATGCAGAGAACCTCGGCTCCAGCCCCCAGTAAGTCTGGATAGGCTTTCCGGGGCCGAAATAGCGGACCGCAGTCTCCTCGTGCGTTACAGGATCGTAATAATGCTGGTCCGTCATACCCATCGAAGTGAATTCTGACAGGCGGAGGCCATAGCGGAAAGTGGCCCAGCTGAGGCGGGTCCTGTTGCCGACGTAAAGACTGGGCTGGATGGCGAAGCTGGCCGGGATATGCATCTCCTTGAAGGTGATGTTGCCGTCCCTGGGCACGCAGTCCCCAGGATTGACGCGGAAATAAGGCAGTTCCATGCCGGCCTCGAAAGTGTTGTCGTCGTCGATCTGCCATGTCAGGCCCGCTTTCAGACCAGTCTCCCGCACGAAGGAATAATAGTCGAAAATGGCGTAGTTATAATCAGTGTCGAGACCGGTCCTGTACTTTGAATAATACAATATCACATTGGACTGCAACGACGGCGAGAAAGTATGCCTCCAGCGCAGCGAAG
Organism: Bacteroidales bacterium; assembly: GCA_017548725.1. Lineage (GTDB taxonomy): Bacteria > Bacteroidota > Bacteroidia > Bacteroidales > UBA932 > Equibacterium. Next base: position 131 of record JAFYZI010000082.1, on the reverse strand, counting down.
CCGTCTTGTTGGAATAGCGGAAATCCATCAGGTTCAAGCCGTACTGCTCCAGGGAGCTGGCGAAGCGGTCGCCGCCGGCAAAGCCACTCAGATAGAAATGGTCCTTCTCGGTAGCGGCCCATGTCAGCTTC
>JAFYZI010000010.1 GCA_017548725.1 Bacteroidales bacterium | reverse complement strand
TGAATATTATTGTTCTGTTCGTTGCGGAGCTCATTCTTGAATTCCGTGACCTCACCGGTCTGCTCGGCAACCTTGCCGGCGACCACATACGAAACTATGCCTGACAAAATGACAGACAGAGCTGCAATCAATAATCCTTTTTTCATATTTCGTGTATTTATAATTTCCGGGGCCTTTTCCGGTCAAATTATATGCCAAAATCATGTTGAGTTTTACTTGTTTTTTTACTATCTTTGTGTGATAGCAAACATGATTATTTTTTAACATCAGTGATATGAGATTCGTATTATCAAGTTCGGAACTTCTCCGCGGACTGGTGTCCGTTTCGAGAGTATTAGCAAACAAGCCTGCCCTTGCAATTTTGGACAATTTCCTCTTTGACCTCAAGGACAACTCCCTTACTGTCACAGCTTCTGACGGAGAGACCACTCTCCGCACCAGCCTTCCCGTCGAGCAGGTTCTCGAAGAGGGAGCTGCAGCAGTTCCTGCAAGGCTTCTGATCGATTCCCTCAAGGAGTTCCCGGACCAGCCCCTCACCTTCATCACTGACAAAGCTTCATCGCTCAACATCATCTGGTCGAGCGGTGCTTCCAAGATCCCGTTCTTCCCGGCTGAGGACTATCCCGTATTCCCGGTCATCGCCGAGGATGCCAACAGTCTCGACATTCCCGCCACCATCCTGCTGAACGGTATCAACGACACCATCTACGCCACAGCCGAAGAGGAGCTGAGGCCCGTCATGAACGGTATCTTCTTCGACATCGACACCACCGGTACTTCAATAGTAGCTTCTGACGCCCACAAGCTGGTATGCTACACAGTCTTCTCTGTGAAAGGCGCCGACAAATGCTCTTTCATCCTCCACAAGAAGCCGGCTTCTGTCCTCAAGAACATCCTCGCCAAGAGCGAAGGCGACATCTCCGTGAAGTTCGACAAGCGCAACGCCATGTTCGCTTTCGACAACACTGTCCTGGTGTGCCGCCTCGTTGACGGCAACTACCCTGCATACCGCACCGTCATCCCGAAGAACAACCAGAACAAGATGATCATCGGCCGCGTCGAGTTCCTCAACGCTGTCCGCCGTGTGGCAGTCTGCTCTAACCAGGCCACCAGCCACATCATCCTCAAGATATCTGCCGGCGAGATCATGATTTCCGCCGAGGACACCTCATTCGCCATCTCTGCTTACGAGAAGCTCAGCTGCCAGTACGACGGCGTGGACATCGAGATCGGCTTCAAGGCTCCGTTCCTCGCCGAGATCCTGAGCAACCTGCCGTTCGAGAACGTCTGCGTATGCCTGGCCGACAGGTGCCGCGCAGCCCTGATTGTTTCAGCCGACGAGAAAGATCCTTCAGAAGAGCTCTGCGCCCTGCTGATGCCGATCATGCTCAATTCTTAGTATTCACATGGAGCTCAAACTCAACAATCCCCTGTTGTTTTTCGATCTGGAGACGACAGGGCTTAACATCGCTTGCGACCGTATCGTCGAGATTGCGGCCGTAAAAGTGTTCCCCGACGGGCATGTCGAGGAGAAACGCCGCTATATCAACCCCGAGATGCCCATCCCCAAGGAAGCTCAGGACGTGCATCACATCACCGACGAGATGGTCAAGGACCAGCCCACTTTCAGGCAGATAGCCAAGTCTCTCGCCCAGTGGATGGAAGGCTGCGACATAGCCGGTTACAACTCCACCAAGTTCGATATCCCGCTGCTGGCCGAGGAGTTCCTGCGCGCCGGCGTGGAGTTCGATTTCCGCAAGCGCAAGCTCATCGACGTGCAGAACATATTCCACAAGATGGAGCAGCGCACCCTGGTGGCCGCCTACGCCTTCTACTGCAACAAGGACCTCGAGGGCGCCCACTCTGCCCTTGAAGACGCGAAGGCTACCTACGAAGTGCTCAAGGCGCAGCTCGACAAGTACGACGGCACGCTCCAGAACGACGTCAAGTTCCTTGCGGACTTCACCACCCGCAACCGTCTGGCCGACTATGCAGGCCGGTTCATACTCAACGACAATGACGAGCCCGTCTTCAATTTCGGCAAGTACAAAGGCCGCAAGGTCGAGGACGTACTGCGCAACGAACCCAGCTACTACGACTGGATGATGAACGGCGACTTCACCCTCGACACCAAGAAGGTGCTCACGCAAATCTATACGAAGACCCGCAGCAAGGCATAATGAACATCGCAGTGGTCAGAACTTCCGGAAGTTACTATTTCCGGCCGGACACGACGCTCAACAGGGAGGCTCTCGACTATTATCTCCCGGACGGCGTCGGGGAATTGGCTCTTACCCCCTGCATATATTCTAAGGTAATAAAGGCCGGCAAGTGCATCTCGCAGAAATTCGCCCTGCGGCACATTGACAACTTCGGCTTCGGCGTCCTGCTGGACGCTGTCGGAGCCGAGCCGCAGGAAGCCACCTGCATGGATGCTACATCATACCTTTCCGGCGACACCCTGCCCTTTTCCGGAATCGGGGATGCGGCGTTCGAGGTCAGCGTCAAAGGCGAGCCCGTCTTCAGCAGCAGCGCCTTCGACGCCGGCATGCTGACCGAAGCCCTTGCCTCCGTCACACGCAGAAGTTCAGTCAGGGCGACGGACCTTCTGGCAGTCTGCCTGTGTGAACCTGTGATTCTCCGTAAGGGGGATTATTTCTGCTTCGCAGGGAAAAAGGTCAGCATCTTATAGAGTGCTGACATACTTTGCCGCGCTCTGACCGGCAAGGGCTCCTGTAGAAAAAGCCATCTGAAGATTGTATCCGCCAGTATCTCCGTCGAGGTCGAGGACTTCTCCGGCGAAGAAAAGACCTTTATCTATCCTGGACTGCATGGTCTTGGCAACGACTTCGTCGAGCGACACTCCGCCGGCGGTGACCACAGCCCTGCGGTAGCCGGCATGTTTGGCTATAGGGAATCGCCACTCCTTGAGGCGCTCGGGCAGCGTATTGACTGTCAAGCCCCTTGACATCCTGAAGAAGGGTTCTATAAGCTCGGCGGGCATCAGCTTGCGCAGAATCTTTTTCAAACGTGCGTCATTTATCAGAGGCACTTCCCACTTGAATGAGGCCACCTCACGTTTCACCCTGTCCCTGAGTTCCTGGAGGGAAATGGCAGGCTTCAGATCAATAACCAGTTCGACTGCCGAACCGTTTTCCAGGGCATGGACCGCCTTGCGGCTTACGCGAAAGCCGAGAGAGCCTTCTATGCCGTCTTCGGTGAAGGTCAGATCGCCCATTTCGGACTGCACCATGTCCTGGCCGACGTAGAGT
>JAFYZI010000081.1 GCA_017548725.1 Bacteroidales bacterium | reverse complement strand
GCTCATCAACCCCAACATTGCCACCGTACAGACCTCAGAGGGTGTGGCGGACAGCGTCTATCTGCTGCCTGTGACTCCTTATTTCGTGGAGAAGGTCATCGAGAAAGAGCGCCCCGACGGCATCATGCTGACCTTCGGAGGCCAGACCGCGCTGAACTGCGGAGTGGCGCTCGACCACAGCGGTGTGCTGGCCAAATATGGGGTGAGCGTGCTCGGAACGCCTGTGCAGGCAATAGTCGACACAGAAGACAGGGATGCTTTCGCTCACCGCATGGAAGAGATCGATGTTAGCATCATCCGTTCGCATGCGGTAGACAGCATTGAGGCGGCCCGAGAAGCGGCCCGTGAGATAGGTTATCCGGTAATCCTGCGCTCTGCTTACGCCCTGGGCGGCCTGGGCAGCGGTTTCTGGAACGACGAGGCCGAACTCGACGTGCAGGCCGGCAAGGCTTTCGCCTATTCTCCCCAGGTGCTTGTGGAGAAGTCCCTCAAAGGCTGGAAGGAAGTGGAGTACGAAGTGGTGCGTGACTGCTACGACAACTGCATCACGGTCTGCAACATGGAGAATTTCGACCCTCTGGGCATCCACACCGGAGAGAGCATCGTCGTAGCTCCCTGCCAGACCCTCAACAACCATGACATTAACCTGCTGCGCGACACGGCCATACGTATCGTGCGGCATCTCGGCATAATCGGCGAGTGCAACGTGCAGTACGGCTACGACCCGGACAGCGACGACTACCGCGTCATCGAGGTCAACGCCCGTCTGAGCCGTTCTTCGGCGCTGGCGTCAAAGGCTACTGGCTATCCGCTGGCCTTCATCGCCGCCAAGCTGGGCCTGGGCTACGGCCTCTTCGAACTCAGCAATTCCGTCACCAAATGCACCCCGGCCTTCTTCGAGCCTGCCCTGGACTATGTGGTGTGCAAGATCCCGCGCTGGGATCTCCGCAAGTTCCACGGCGTGAGCCGCAAGATAGGCAGCAGTATGAAGAGTGTGGGGGAGGTGATGGCCATAGGACGCAACTTCGAGGAGTCGCTGCAGAAAGGTCTCCGCATGATAGGACAGGGGGCGCACGGCTTCGTGATGAACAAGACCGCTGTGCCGGACGATCTGGACGCCGCCCTCAGCGAGCCTGATGACACAAGGATCTTCGCCATCGCCCATGCCTTTGATGCAGGTTACAGCATCGAAAGGATCCACGAACTGACTAAGATCGACGCGTGGTTCCTTCACAAGCTCCGCAATATCTTCGACACGGGCCTGGAACTGAGGCGCTACGACGACTGCTGCGAAATCCCCGACCAGCTCCTGCTGCAGGCCAAGCGTCAGGGCTTTTCTGACCACCAGATCGCCCATGCCCTCTACAAAGGGCGCTTCGATGCCGAGCCGGACCAGGACAGGGTCCGCGCATGGCGCAAGAGCCGCGGCATAGTGCCCTGCGTGAAGCAGATCGACACTCTGGCTGCGGAGTTCCCCGCCCTTACGAATTATCTATATCTGACATACAACGGAAGCTACGACGACATAGACTACGAGAATGACGGCCAGTCCGTCATCGTGCTGGGCTCCGGCGCTTACCGCATCGGCTCGTCCGTGGAGTTCGACTGGTGCTCCGTTACAGCTCTGCAGACCATCCGCAAGGCCGGCTGGAGAGGTGTCATGATCAATTACAACCCCGAGACAGTTTCTACCGACTACGACATCTGCGACCGCCTTTATTTCGAGGAGCTCACCCTGGAGAGGGTGCTGGACATCTGCGAGCTGGAGCAGCCGCACGGCGTCGTCGTGTCGGTTGGAGGCCAGATCCCCAATAACCTCGCCGTCCGTCTCGACGAGCATCAGGTGCCGATACTCGGCACCAGCGCCAGCGACATCGACAGCGCAGAAGACCGTCACAAGTTCTCCTCTATCGTCGACGCTCTGGACATCGACCAGCCGAAATGGATGGAGCTCACCAGCCGTGCCGAGCTGGACGGTTTTATCGCCCGGGTGGGATTCCCGGTGCTGATCAGGCCTTCGTATGTGCTCAGCGGCGCGGCCATGAATGTATGCTACGATGCTTCCGAGCTCGACAATTACCTGTCGATGGCGGTTGAGGTATCCCAGCAGCACCCCGTCGTCGTGAGCGAATTCATGCAGCGCTGCAAGGAGATAGAGTTCGACGCAGTGGCAGACGGCGGCCGCATCCTGGCCTATGCGATCTCTGAACATGTGGAATTCGCCGGCGTGCATTCCGGTGACGCCACTATAGTATTCCCGGCCCAGAAGATTTATCTGGCCACCATGAAGCGGCTGAAGGCCATTGCGGGCAAGATTGCCGCCGCCCTGCATATCACAGGTCCGTTCAACATACAGTTCCTCGCCAAGGACAATTTCGTGAAGGTGATCGAGTGCAACCTCAGGGCTTCGCGCAGCTTCCCTTTCGTGTCGAAGGTGTCGAAGGTGAATATGATAGAGCTGGCTACCCAGGCTATGCTGGGCGAGCATCCGAAGCCTGTCCACAAGGACGATTTCGACTTCGACTATGTGGGAGTCAAGGCTTCCCAGTTCTCGTTCGCCCGCCTGCTGAGGGCCGATCCCGTGCTGGGCGTCGACATGGCTTCTACGGGTGAGGCCGGCTGTATGGGCGACGACCTGAACGACGCTCTGCTGAAGGCTGTGGAGTCGGTGGGCTATCCTGTGCCTGACGGTCCGGTGCTGATTTCTTCCGGCGACGCGCTTCAGAAGGCCGATCTGCTGGAGGCTTGCAGGCTGCTGGCCGCCAAGGGCTATACCATCTATGCCACGAAGGGCACCCAGCGTCATCTCGAAGAGAACGGCGTGCCTGCCCTGAGGGCGCTTTGGCCCGACGAGGACGGTGAAAGCCTCGATTTCCAGTATGAAGCCGCGCTGGATCTCATCCGCGAGCGCAAGGTCAAGATGGTCATCAACATCCCCAAGAACTATTCTGCCGCCGAGCTGACTAACGGCTACAAGATAAGGCGTGCCGCCGTGGATTTCAACGTGCCGCTCTTCACCAACGCCCGGCTGGCCACCGCCTTCGTCAAGGCGTTCTGCAATATGTCTATGGACGATATCAGCATAAAGGCATCTGATGAATTCAAACTGAACACATAGCTATGAGGACCAAGTATATTTTCGTGACAGGCGGAGTGACCTCTTCACTCGGAAAAGGCATACTTGCCGCATCTATCGCCAAACTGCTCCAGAGCAGGGGCCTGAGGGTTACCATCCAGAAATTCGACCCTTACATCAATGTCGACCCGGGAACCCTGAATCCCTACGAGCACGGCGAATGCTATGTGACTGACGACGGCGCGGAGACCGACCTCGACCTCGGGCATTACGAGCGTTTTTTGAACGTGAGCATGTCGCAGGCCAACAACGTGACTACCGGCCGCATCTACAAGACTGTCATCGAGAAGGAGAGGGAAGGGGCCTATCTGGGCAAGACGGTTCAGATAATCCCGCACATCACCGACGAGATAAAGCGGAGGATGCAGCTTCTCGGCAACAGCGGCAAGTATGACGTGGTGATTACCGAGATCGGCGGAGTGGTGGGAGACATTGAATCTTTGCCTTACATCGAAGCTGTCCGTCAGATGCAGTGGGAACTGCCCCGCGAGGACTGCATGTGCGTACATTTGACGCTGATCCCTTATCTGAAGGCAGCAAAGGAGCTCAAGACCAAGCCGACCCAGCACTCTGTGCGCCAGCTCCAGCAGAACGGTGTGCGCCCCGATGTGATAGTGTGCCGCAGCGAGCGCCCGGTGCCGGCTGACATGTGCCGCAAGATCGCTATGTTCTGCAATATCTCGTCAGAGAACGTGATTGTGTCTGTAGATGCGAAGAGTATCTACCAGGTGCCGGTATATATGCACAAACAGAGGCTGGATGACATTGTCGTGAGACATTTCGGGCTGGACCTTCCTCATGCGGACCTTACTGCATGGAACAATTACCTGCAGCGCATGTTCCATCATTCCCATGAGGTTGACATTGCCCTTGTCGGCAAGTATGTTGAGCTGCAGGATGCCTACAAGTAAATCCAGGAGTCGTTCATC
>JAFYZI010000080.1 GCA_017548725.1 Bacteroidales bacterium | reverse complement strand
GACCCTTATACCAGCGCATGGAGCATGTACGACCATCTCTACGACGGTCCGGTGAAACACTGGACAGGGGCGGAATTCCCGCTGATCGGCGCCCTGAAGGTGGACGGCGTGGTGTACCGCTTCCTCGGCAAGGAGGAGGTGGAGCTGAGTGCCCTGGTGCGTCCCGCCACTGAACTGCCTTGGAAAGGATACTACACATACACCCAGCCTGCCGGACAATGGTATGCTGAGAACTACAACACGCGCGGCTGGAAGGAAAGCACCGCCGGATTCGGCACCCTGGAGAACCCTACTTCCAGAACTCCCTGGCTCACCGAGAAGATCTGGCTGCGCCGCGAGGTGGAAATCAATGAAGACCTGAACGGCAAGCACGTATATCTGGCTTACAGCAACGATGACGACGCAATCTTTTACATCAACGGAGTAGAGGTGCTGAACACAGGCCACGAGTGCCACACCAACGCCTCGGCACTCATTCCTGACGGCATCGTACGTAAAGGCAAGAACGTCCTGGCCGCATACTGCGTCAATACCGGCGGCCTGGCATATCTGGACATGGGCCTGATGCTGCAGGAAGAGCCTCACACCATCCTGGAGAACGCTGCCGAGCAGCTTTACGCAGACGTGCAGGCCACCCGTACCCTCTACGCCTTCAACTGCGGCCCCGTGGAGCTGGAGCTTACCTTCACCGCCCCGCTGCTGCTTGAAGACCTGGAACTGATATCACGCCCCGTGAACTATATCAGCTATAAAGTAAATGCAAAAGACGGCGCCAAGCACGATGTGGAGCTTTATCTGGAGGCATCACCCCGCTGGGCCCTCGACAATGCGTTCCAGTCTTCGCACTCGGAAGCCTTCGAGAAGGACGGCCGAGTATGCGTGAAGACCGGCAGCACTTCGCAGAACATCCTGGCCCGCAAGGGTGACGACCTGCGCATCGACTGGGGATGGTTCTATATGAGCGCAGCAAGCGGCAAAGCAGGCATCGGCACAGGCAAGCAGCTGCGCCAGGCCTTCGTTGACGGCAGCGACCTCAACATTATCAAGGGTGACGACGCCGAGGGCCGCATGGCAATAATCCAGACCATCGAGACCGGCAAGGAAGGCCACGTGCTGATAGGATACGACGACGTTTATTCTATCCAGTATTTCGGCGAGAACCTCCGCCCCTACTGGAACCGCAACGGCGACAAGACCATCTTCGACATGTTCGCTGCCGCTGAGAAAGACTACAAGCAGCTGATGAAGCGCTGCGAGGCCTTCGACCGCAGCCTCATGACAGAAGCCGAGAAGGCCGGCGGCCGGAAATACGCCGAGCTCTGCGCCCTGGCATACCGCCAGAGCATCCACGCCCACAAGCTGGTGCAGGCTCCGGACGGATACCTGCTCTGGCTGTCCAAGGAGAACAACTCCAACGGCTCTATCGGTACAGTGGACGTAACATACCCTTCAATCCCCATCTTCCTGCGCTACAACCCGAAATTCACGGAATATCTGCTGAACCACATCTTCTACTACACCGAGAGCGGCCGCTGGACAAAACCCTTCCCGGCACATGACGTGGGTACATATCCTCTCGCCAACGGCCAGACCTACGGCGGCGACATGCCCGTGGAGGAGGCCGGCAACATGATTATCTCGACAGCCGCAATCTGCAAGTATGAAGGCAGCACAGACTACGCCGCACAGCACTGGGAGAGCCTAACCACCTGGGCCGACTACCTGCTGGAATTCGGTCTTGACCCTGCCAACCAGCTCTGCACCGACGACTTCGCAGGACACTTCGCCCACAACGCCAACCTTTCCATCAAAGCCATCCTCGGCATAGCATCTTACGGCCAGATGGCCGGACTGCTCGGCAAGAAAGACGTAGCGGAGAAATACACCGCCGCAGCTAAGCAGATGGCAGCCGAGTGGATGAAGATGGACGACGACGGCGACCACTACCGCCTGACTTTCGACAAGCCCGGCACCTGGAGCCAGAAATACAATCTGGTGTGGGACCAGCTGCTCGGTCTGGACATCTTCCCGGCTGAGGTGGCTGCAAAGGAAATCGCCTACTACCCCACCCGCTTCAACAAATACGGCCTGCCGCTCGACAACCGCGCCACCTACACCAAGACCGACTGGATAATGTGGACCGCCACCATGGCTACCGACAAAGCCACCTTCGAGGCCTTCATCGAGCCTATGTGGAACTTCGAGAACGAAACTGTGGACCGCGTGCCCATGTCTGACTGGGTATACACCGACAAACCCAACTACCGCGGCTTCAAGGCCAGAAGCGTAGTGGGAGGTTATTTCATCAAGCTATTGAAGTAGCCGCCGCAGCGAGATTCCGCAGAGCGGTGTCTTTCTTCAGAGCCTCACTAAGAGGCATGTCTTCGGGAGTCGCCTGGATAAACTTAGAGAATCCGGCCTCCCGAAGTGCTTTTATATCCTCGATGCAGCCCGAGACGAGGGCTACCGGGATTCCTTTTGAATGGCGGAGCACGCCGTGGGCCACCTTGCCGCCGAGAGTCTGGAGGTCGGATTTGCCTTCGCCTGTGACAATCAGGTCAGCCCCATCTATAATGCTTTCGAAGCCCACCAGATCCAGGATGCGTTCTATACCAGATACGCCGAACGCATTGAAATAAGCCATCATCGCTCCGCCTAGGCCTCCTGCCGCTCCTGCGCCTGCCATATTGCGTACATCCACCCCAGTCTCTGCAAAGATGCCAAAAGCCTGAGCCTCCATCCGTTTCTCCAGCACTTCCACATCTGCGGCAGAAGCTCCTTTCTGGGGCGCGAACACGCGAGCCGCTCCGTATTTCCCGACAAAAGGATTGACAACGTCGCATAGCAGCTCCACGGTGCAGCCTTTCATAGCTTCCCTGAGGCCGTCCACACTAATCATCCCTGCCCCGCCATCGCAGGTCGCCGTGCCGCCAAGGCCGACGACAAAGTGCCTGGCGCCCTTAGCCCTGGCCGCCAGAAGCAGTTCTCCCACGCCGTAGCTGGTTGCGTGCAGCGGATCAAGTTCGTCAGGTGAAAGATGCTTCAGACCGCAGGCTTCCGCCACCTCGATGAAGGCTGTGTCGTCTTTCAATCCGTAGTTGGCAAAGACAGGCCGTTCAAGCGGATCCGAAACGACAGTCTCGCAGAGCGTGCCTCCTACAGCCGTAAGGATGGTCTCCACCGTCCCTTCGCCGCCGTCGGCCAGAGGGCATTCCACCACCGTCCAGCCTGGATGCAGGCTGCGGAGGGCAGACGCCAGGGCGCCGGCCACCTCTTTTGCGCTGAGACAGCCCTTGTAGGAGTCCGGAGCTACGACAACCTTCATGTCAGTGCTATTACAGCGAGCGGACCTTGATATTGCGGAACCATGCGGGATAGCCGTGGTCCTGCAGGCAGAAATTGCCGATGCTGGCCTTGCCGTAATCTGGAGAGTTCGCCCATTTGCCAGCAGCCTTGCGCGCGTACCAGTCGTCACTCCAGACCTCGAAACTGACTGTTGTCACGCCGTTCAGCAGGTAGGTCACCTTGCCATCGTCAAAAATAATCTCGGACTGGTTCCACTCCCCTGCGGGCTTGAGGATCGGGGCGGTATCGAAGTCAGGCACGTACATCGCGTAATCCACGGCGCAGCGCTGCCAGGGCTCCAGGATGTAGCCGCCGTTCATCTCGGCATAGTTCACATCGTCTATGATCTGGTATTCCGGGCCAGTGACATAGGGGACAGAATAATCAGAATCCTCAATTACATGGTAGAGCATGCCGCTGTTGCCGCCCTTCGAGATCTTCCACTCCCACTTAAGGTCGAAGTCCCCGAAGAGTTCGTCGGTGACGATATATCCCTTCGAATCAGAGCCTTCGCCGGAAGCCGCCAGACAGCCGTCTTCCACGAACCACTCGCCGTCGTCCACGGCGCCGCCGTTGAAGTAGTGCCAGCCGTCAAGAGTTTCACCGTCGAAGAGAAGCTGCCAGCCTTCGGCTATCTCGGCAGATGTGAGAGTATTTTCTTTCGGAGTGCAGGCGGCCAGAGCCAGCGCCGCAATGCCCATAAGTGTCAGAATCCTTTTCATAGTATCTTAGAATAGAGGTATAAAGTTACACAGATATCAGCAAAAAATGCGTAATTTTGAACGGGAATATATCTTGAAAAACTATACTATGAAAGCTAGACTCTTACTTTGCGCTGCAGTCCTCGCGCTGCTCGCCGTCGGGTGCAAGCACTACGACTACCCTTTCCAAAATCCCAATCTCTCTGTTCAGAAACGTGCTGACAACCTGCTGTCGCTGCTGACTCCCGAGGAGAAGGTCGGCCTGATGATGAACGGATCGGTGTCTGTCGACCGCCTCGGCATCCCGGCCTACAACTGGTGGAACGAGGCCTGCCACGGCATCTGCTACGACGACGTGACCGTATTCCCGCAAGTAATCGCTCTGGGCGCAACCTTCGACGCTCCCCAGCAGCTCGAGATCTATCAGGCAGTTTCTGACGAGGCCCGTGCCGTCTGGAACACTACCGACCACAACCAGATGGGCGTTACCGAGCCCAACGGCAACATCTGGCACAACGGACTGTCATTCTGGTGCCCCAACGTCAACATCTTCCGTGATCCCCGCTGGGGCCGCGGACAGGAGACTCCGGGCGAGGACCCCTACCTCAACGGTGTGATGGGCGTCCAGACAGTGAAAGGCATGCAGGGCAATGACCGCAAATACTTCAAGGTCCACGCCTGCGCAAAGCACTATGCAGTGCACAGCGGCCCCGAGGCTGACCGCCACCGCTTCAACGCTGAAGTTTCGATGCGCGACCTATGGGAGACCTACCTCCCTGCCTTCCGCTCTATCGTAAAGGACGCCAATGTGCAGGAAGTGATGTGCGCATATCAGCGTTATGAGGGAGAGCCCTGCTGCGGCAGCGACCGTCTCCTCCAGGATATCCTCCGCGACAAATGGGGATTCAGCGGCATCGTAGTGACTGACTGCGGCGCCATCGGCGACTTCTACAATCCCCGCCAGCACAACACCCATCCCGACGCAGCCACGGCTTCTGCCGATGCAGTGCTGTCCGGCGCTGACGTGGAGTGCGGCACCAGCTACAGGTCTCTCATCGAAGCTATGGAAAGAGGTCTGATCACCGAGGCTGACATCGACGTGAACCTGCGCCGCATCCTCGAGTCTCGCATCGAGCTGGGTATGTTCGACCCGGCAGAGAAGCTTCCCTGGGCCAACCTCGGCCTTGATGACCTGAGCAGCGCCGCCCACACCGCGCTGGCTGCCAAAGCTGCCCGCGAAGCCATCGTGCTCCTCAAGAATGACAACAACATCCTCCCTCTGAAGAAGAGCGGCATCACCATAGCAGTTGTCGGCCCGAATGCCGACGACGCCCGCGTAATACTCGGCAACTACAACGGCTACCCCACCGCTGCCAACACCCAGACCATCCTGGATGCCATCCGCGCTGCGGCTCCTTCAGCCAACATTATCTATGAGCGCGCCTGCGACCTCGTAGAACCCGCCATCACTACTCATTTTATCGAGCGCATGAACGGCGGCAAGGGTCTGCATGCGGATTATTACAACGGCACTGAGTTCGGCGGCGCAGTGGTCGCTACCGTCGATTACGACGAGCCTCTCTCGCTGAACACAACATCTCCCGCCCTCGCTCATGAGGACTGCGCATGGACCGACGGTCTCAACCTCACCGACTTCTCCGCCCGCTACAACGGTAGCTTCACCGCAGACTACACCGGTGATATGATCTATACTGTCCGCGGCAGCGGCAGCTACATTTTCAAGGTTAACGGCAAGACCATCGCCGAGCAGGCAGGCGCTCCCGCCGGCCGTTTCGGCGGCTTCGGCGGTTTCGGACGCGGCTTCGCTCCCACCACCTTCCCCGTCGTTGCCGGCCAGACCTATGAAGTCAGCATCGAGCTCACCCAGCCTCAGGCCAGGTCTGCTTCATTCAGCTTCGACCTTTACAGCCGCCGCCCGGTTGACTTCCAGGGCGTGGCTGAGCGCGTAAAGAACGCTGACGTAATCGTAATGGTCAGCGGTATCTCACAGAACCAGGAGGGTGAAGGCCGCGACCGCACCAGCATCGAGCTCCCCGACATCCAGAAAGAGCTGCTTGCAGCTATGGACGCCACCGGCAAGCCCGTGGTTGTCGTGAACGTTTCCGGCTCTGCTATTGCTTTCGGCAGCGTGGAGAAAGAGTATGATGCTCTTATCCAGGCATGGTACGGCGGTCAGGCCTGCGGTCTCGCCGTCGCTGACGTGCTCTTCGGCGACTACAACCCCGCCGGCCGTCTTCCCGTCACCTTCTATGCTTCTGACGACCAGCTGCCCGATTTCAACGACTACTCTATGGAAGGCCGCACTTACCGCTACTTCCGCGGCGAACCGCTCTACGCATTCGGCTACGGTCTGAGCTACACCAGCTTCAGCTACGGTCAGGCCAAGGTTGCCGGCAAGCCCGCCAAGATGACTCTCACCGTGCCTGTTACCAACACCGGCGACCGTGACGGCGAAGAAGTTGTCCAGGTTTACGTCAAGAGCCTCGACAATCCCGACGCTCCCATCAAGGCTCTCAAGGGCTTCGCACGCGTGAAGATAGCAGCCGGCCAGACTGCTGAAGTTAAGGTTGAGCTTGGCAGCGGCGCCTTCGAATACTATGATGCAGCCATCGACGAGCTCTCTATCAAGCCCGGCCGCTACCAGCTTCTTTACGGCGGTTCGTCCCGCGACGCTGACCTGCAGGCCGTGGAGGTTAAGATCTGATGCAAGGCTGGCAGCGTTTTTGAGAGCGAGTTTGATAATTGAAACAAAAGGGTCATCTTTGTGATAATGAAAAAGATAATTCTCCTATTCTCCTGTATGCTTCTGGGCTGCATCTCTCTTGCCGCCCAGAGCGTCACATGGAGCGCCGCCAGTTCCAAGGTGCAGGACGGCCTCTGCTCGATAGAGGTCAAGGCTGTCATTCCATCCGGCTGGCACATGTATGATCTGGAAGAATACAAAGGCGGCCCCAATCCCACGGTTATCAAGTTCAACCTTCCCAAGGGCGCTACAGCTGTCGGCGAGCTTGCAGTGTCGAAAGAGCCTGTCAGGTATTATGACGAGCTTTTCGATATGGAGATCGGCTACTGGGAGGGAGAAGTGACTTTCACCCAGCAGGTTGAGTTCAAGGGCAAGGCTGCAACGGCCACCATCGACCTGGAGTGGATGATGTGCAACGATTCATCTTGCTCTCCTCCCCAGGACGATCAGCTGACCATAACTCTCGGCAGCGGCGCTGCTGCCATATCCTCCCAGGCTACGCCTCTTTCCTCGCAGGCGCCCAGAGGGCTCTGGGCGTTGATAATTGAAGCGATTCTCTGGGGGTTTGCGGCTCTGCTCACGCCTTGCGTGTTCCCGATGGTCCCCATGACCGTTTCTTTCTTCCTCAAAGGTTCTGAAAACAAAGCACGCGGCAAGTTCCGCGCCCTGATGTACGGTCTGTTCATCGTGGCGCTGTATACTGTGCCCATAGCGGCTATCATCATAATAACACGCCTTATCGGCGGCGATGCCGTCACTGCGGACATCTTCAACTGGCTGGCTACGCACTGGATCCCGAACATCCTGTTCTTCATCGTGTTCATGGTGTTCGCGGCTTCGTTCTTCGGGGCTTTCGAGATTGTGCTCCCGAGCAAGCTGGTAAACAGTTCTGATTCTGCTTCTGAGAAGCGCAAGGGGCTCGGCGGGGTTTTCTTCCTCGCTCTGACGCTGGTGCTGGTGTCTTTCTCATGCACCGGTCCCATCGTGGGTTCTGTCCTCATCAAGTCGACTTCCGGCGAGTTCTGGACGCCTATCGTAACAATGTTCGCCTTCTCGCTGGCTTTCGCGCTGCCTTTTGCGCTGCTGGCGCTCTTCCCGAGCCTGCTGCAGAAGCTGCCGAAGAGCGGCGGCTGGCTGAATTCGGTGAAGGTTACGCTGGGCTTCATCGAGATCGCTCTCGGCCTCAAATTCCTGTCGGTCGCCGACCAGGTTTACCACTGGGGCATCCTCGACCGCGAGGTCTATCTGGCTATCTGGATTGTCTGCTTCACCCTGCTGGGCTTCTATCTGCTCGGCAAGCTGAAGTTCAAATATGATTCTGAACTGAAGTATATTTCTGTAGGCAGGCTGGCTCTTGCTATCATCGATTTCGCCTTTGTGGTGTACATGATTCCCGGAATGTGGGGCGCTCCGCTGAAGGCACTGTCGGGTTATCTGCCGCCGCTCCAGACTCAGGACTTCGTGCTGGACCGCTATGCTCCGGCCGGTGCTGCCGGCTCTGACGGTTCCGGGCGCACGTGGGACGCTGGCTCACGCAAATACAGCGATTTCCTCACTCTTCCTCTCGACCTCGACGGTTATTTCGACCTGGAGGAGGCTAAGGCAGCTGCTGCGCAGAGCGGCAAGCCCATCTTCCTCGATTTTACGGGTCACGGCTGCGTCAACTGCCGTGAGATGGAGGCTCGTGTGTGGAGCGATCCGCGCGTCTACGAGCTGCTCAGGGACAGATTCATCATTTGCGCCCTCTATACCGACGACAAAAAGGAAGTGGATGAAGTCGACTGG
>JAFYZI010000079.1 GCA_017548725.1 Bacteroidales bacterium | reverse complement strand
CGTAAATCAGGCCGATGCACGGCAGGAAGTAAGCCAGCGAACCGAACACTATCAGCAGTATCTTGGTCACTGCGGGACTGCCGGTGAAGAAGCCGGTGTAGCTTGAGCCAAGCTCTTCGAAGATCTCACTGATGAACTCGTTGATCATGCCGATGTCGAAGTGGAAGACTGCCGTAGAGCCGAAGGCAGCCAGGCCGCCGGCCACGAGGCCGGACACTCCCATCATGAGGAGGATAAAGCCGATGAAGATGCAGATTATGCGGCCGAACACCCTGCCGAAGTCTGAGTTCTCCTTAACTGCAGTCGAGCCTTCCTTGTATTTCTGCTCTATGTCGGCGACGTTCAGGCTCTCTCCCCTCAATTCGCACTGCTTGCGCACTGTGTCGGCCTTAGGCATCGCAATCCACGCTATGATGTAGAATATGAATACTATGCCTGAGCCATGGCCTGCCGTAAAGGCGCCGGGCAGGATCAGCAATATCAGGAACAGCACCCTGATAAGCACGGTGTCGGTGTTGAAATAGGCAGCCAGACCGCTGCAGACACCGCCGAGGACCTTGTTGGTCGGGTCGCGGTAGAGCCTCTTCTTCCCTTCGAACTTGTATTTCGGGGCCTCGCTCGCTGCGCTGTCCTCCTCTATCACCTCAGGCTTGCCGAGAATCTCGATGATCTCGTCAATCATGTCTGACGTTACCACGTTGGCCCCGTTTTCCGTCTTCTCGAGCAGCAGCTCGGCCATCCTCTCCTCTATTCCTTCCATTATCTCGCGGCCGCCTTCCATCTTTGAATAATAAACGTTCAGGGTATCAAGATATTTCTTGACGGTGGCATAGGCCTTCTCGTCGAGCGAGAATGCGCATTTGCCTATGCTGACTTTTTCTACCTTGTTCATGACTTTTTCGTTACTTGAGGTTGTCGATAGTTGTGGTGATTTCGTTCCAGGCGTTGTTCATCTCTTCGAGCTGGGCGCGGCCTTTGTCGGTGATTGCGTAGTACTTGCGGGGCGGACCCTGAGGGGATTCTTCCCAGCGGTACTGGAGGAGGCCCTGGTTCTTCTGCCTGATGAGCAGCGGGTAGAGGGTCCCTTCGACTACTATCATGTTAGCCTCCTTGAGGCGGGTGATGATTGATGACGCGTAGGCGTCTTCTTTGGCGAGGAGCAGCAGAATGCAATACTCCAGCACACCCTTCCGCATCTGTGCGCGGACGTTCTCGGTGTTTACATTCTTTTCCATAGCGCAGATTATTTTGAAGAGTTAGTGAATTTTGCGAGATTCTCCATGGTCGGGGCCAGACCGCGCATGGTGCATCTGTCGGTTGCAGTCTTTGCGACGGGGGTCACGATCCAGAAGATGAGGTAAGCCCAGAAGCCGGCAGTGCCACAGATGAGCAGGGCTACGAAGAGGACGCGGATGAGGACCGTGTCGGTGTCGAAGTAGGCTGCCAGACCGCTGCACACGCCGCCGAGCACTTTGTCGTCGGGGTTGCGGAAGAGTTTCTTGGCGGCCTTGGGCTCAGCTGAGGCTGAGGCTGAAGAAGCTGCGTTAGATGAGGCGAACTCGTCGGTGCCGTCAGGCATGCCGATTTCGGCGATCACTTTGTTGACGAGAGCGAGGTCGACAACGGTCCTGCCGTCTGAGGTCTCTGCTGAGAAGAGCTCAGCGATGCGCTCCTCGAGGTCTTCCATTACTTCCTTCTTGTCAGCTACGTTGACGCGAGAGCGGAAGTGATTGAGAAATGTGTCAAGTCTTGCGTAAGCATCTTCGTCGATAACGAAGCTGCGTTTTCCGATTCCAGCGTTGATAGTCTTTTTCATGATATTGAACTTTTAGAGTACTTTTCTTTGCATTGATGTTTACGATGCAAAGATATATAAAAAGTTCAATACCTTGCAAGACAAAGTACCAAAAATTTTAAAATATTTTTTGGTACTAGAATACGATATTATCTAAAGCCTTAGCTATCACGCTGTTGGCATCGAGGGCTTCGGGAGCCCCGTCGTCACTTTTTTCGCAAATACTTTGGACGAGCGGTATCCGGGCGAGAATTTCGATGCCATATTTGGCTGCGATGGCGTCGCTTCCACCCTTCCCGAAGATGTAATAACGGTTGTCAGGGAGTTCGGCTGGAGTGAACCAGGCCATGTTCTCTACTATACCATATATATGTTTGTCGATTTTCGGATTGCGGAACATGTTGATGCCCTTCTCCACGTCGGCCAGCGCCACTGCCTGCGGAGTCGTGACGATGACTGCCCCGTCCACCGGGATGTCGTTGACCAGAGTGATGTGGATGTCGCCCGTGCCAGGAGGAAGGTCGATGAGCAGGTAGTCCAGCTCGCCCCACTGCACCTGGAGGATTATCTGCTTGAGGGCGTTGCAAGCCATGGGGCCTCTCCATATAAGGGCCTGCTCAGGGCTGGCGAAGTATCCGATGGACATCCATTTGACGCCGTACTTCTCCAGCGGGAGGATCAGCTGCTGCCCTTCTTCATCTTCCAGGGCCTGCGGCATCATGCCTTCAGTGCCGGTCATCTTGGGTACCGAGGGGCCGTAAACATCTGCATCAGCCAGGCCGACCTTGTAGCCACGGCGGGCGAGCGACACTGCGAGGTTCACCGCCACGGTGCTTTTGCCCACTCCTCCTTTGCCGGATGCAATCACTATTATCTTGCCTACATGTTCCAGCTGCTCCATACCCAGCTCGGCCGGGTTGGTGTTTTTGGCTTTCTTCTCCCTCACCAGTTCGAGGATCTGCACTTCATACTGCGGGAAGGCTTCCTTCAGCGCTTCGCGGCATGCCTCCTTGATGCTGCCGGCCAGAGGGTCCTTGCGGGTGAACACCAGCTGGAAGGAGATGCGGCTGCCCTCCACCTTCAGGTTCTCCACCAGTCCGAGGCGGACTATGTTTTCCTGGTAGGCGGGATGTATGACGCCGCTCAGGACGTCGATTACTTTCTGCTGCATGTTATTTCTTTTCAGGAGCCACGCTCTTGAGGAACAGCTCGTCCATCTGGGTGTCGTCGATGGCTGAAGGAGCGTCGAGCATCACGTCGCGGCCCATGTTGTTCTTGGGGAATGCGATGTAGTCGCGGATGGTCTCCTGGCCGCCGAACAGCGCGCAGACGCGGTCGAAGCCGAATGCGAGACCTCCGTGAGGCGGAGCGCCGAACTTGAAGGCGTTGATGATGAAGCCGAACTTGTAGTCGGCGTCTTCAGGGCTGATGCCGAGCACTTCAAACATCCTCTTCTGCACGTCGGCCTGATGGATGCGGATGCTGCCGCCGCCGAGCTCTGTGCCGTTCAGAACGAAGTCATAGGCATTGGCGCAGACTCTCTCGAGGTCTTCCTTCTTGTTGGAATTGAACCACTCCATGTGCTCCGGCTTCGGGGCGGTGAAGGGATGGTGCATGGCGTAGAAGCGCTGGGTCTCGTCGTCCCACTCCAGCAGCGGGAAGTCGACAACCCACAGCGGTGCGAACACCTTGGGGTCGCGGAAGCCCAGGCGGTTGCCCATCTCGATGCGCAGCACGCCGAGCATGGTCTGGGCCTTGCGTTTCGGGCCGCAGAGGAGCAGCAGCAGGTCGCCCTGTTTTGCGCTGGCCTCGGCAGCAACGGCCTTAAGCTGGTCTTCCGTATAGAATTTGTCGACAGACGATTTGACCGTGCCGTCTTCATTCATCTTTATATATACGAGGCCCTTGGCTCCCACCTGTGGACGCTTGACCCACTCGGTGAGCTCGTCGGTCTGCTTGCGGGTGTAGCCGGCCGCGCCGGGAACGGCGATGGCACCCACGTACTCCAAGGCTTGAACTTTGCAAAAGTCTGAACTGTCTTTCCAATCGCT
>JAFYZI010000078.1 GCA_017548725.1 Bacteroidales bacterium | reverse complement strand
GCCTCGACGGTGAGCCTTTCCGCGTCCCGCTTCTTGATAAATGGGGAGCGGAGTATAACATCAATCCGATCTCAATCGATGAAATGCGGATTGGCGAATATATATATCTGCTTTTGGTACGACGGTGTGCAGACGGGCAAGCCGGCATACTGAAGGTGGCTGGAGAGCAGTTCAGCCTGCTGGAGACAGAATATCCTATTCCGATGCAAAACCCTGACGGAGCACAGATATTATGGCTTTCTGACTTGCAGGTGGACCGCAGTTCCAGGGTGGCCTGGATTCAAGGGGTAGATGGCGAGAATAACTTCTATGCAGCCAGCATCGACTATGATCCTACTTTCGAAGGCGGCGAAGCCAGCATCCGCGTCTTCCAGAGCGGGAAGGATTATGACCAGCCGTTCACCAGCATGGCCCGTCTTCTGCCCGGCGGGAGGCTGGCATACGTCGGCGGCGTCAAGAGGCTTGCTGACATAACTGCAGACAACTTCTCAAGTACGAGAGAAGTCTGGGTTTTCCATACTGCAGTTGAGCCCCGGGAAGCACTTCCTGCATGGAGATGGATACTCGCTGCGATTACCTTCGTGGCCGCAATCTACTGGCTGACATACGCCTTTCGCAAACAGAAGAAAGCGAAGGCCGCTGAGGAAGCAGAAAAGTTGCGGGCTGCCGAAGAAGCAGAAAAAGCTCAGGCTGCCGCTAAGACAGACCTGCTGACCCGCATCATCTCCCTCGTCGAAGAAAAGCAACTCTATCTTCAGAAAGACCTCAAAGTGTCGGATATCGCCCGCGAGCTTGGCACCAACGCCACATACATATCGGCCAGCATCAACGGCCAGATGGGCGTCTCCTTCCCGGATTTCATCTCGAAATACCGCGTCGAGCATGCCCAGCGCCTCATGCGCGAACGTCCCGACATGCCCCTCTCAGAAGTCTGGGAAAGCTCCGGCTTCAACAACGAAAAATCCTTCTCCCGCAGCTTCAAAACCCACACCGGCCAAACCCCCTCCGCATGGAAAACACAGAAGTAGTCACTGGCCCATTTGCCACAGTATGAACGATTAGGCGATTTCGTCCATACCGTGTCCATGTTTTCGGCAAAAACGACAGATTCTTGGACACAGTATGAAAGACTCGCCACATTCGTTCATACCGTGTCCATCGCTTACAAAGCTAAGCAGCGGCGGAGCTGGAATTCCGTGACGAACTTATTAGCAAAGACCCCCTTCGTCCCGTTTCCCCATCTCGCCTCACGACATTTGCGCCACAAAGCCTCACATAACTCTGCTCGCCTTGCTTCGGGTATCAGATACAAAGAGGTTCCTGGCTTCTCCTTGAATAACTTCGGAATCAACTGGCCGTCAATCAGTGCGCATAGTTCCAAGTCTGTCATGTTGCTGCGATTGACCTTTCCATATTCGAAATCCTTAGCTTCTTTCAGGGAAAAATCAGGTACCCCCGTTTCTATTGCCTCCATTGTGACAGGAGGAAGGCTATTCTCGTCTTTCTGTTTCTGAATATCTTTCTCGTCAGTAACCTTAGACATTTGAAACAAGAAGCTCCGGGGTGATATATAGTTCTGCTCCACCCAGGCGACATCCAACACATCTTCCCTGAGCAAAGCCCCATCCGTAGACATACGGATTGTCGCCGGCACTTTGACATTAGCGGGTAGATATTTATACCTGTTGCATTCCCTCATCAACGGAGGACATGCTTTCCCCAAGTCAGATCTGAAGTAGGCGTTAGCCGAGCAATATGGATATCCAAAAGATGTGGCGGCCAGACCATGATGCAGCCCCTGGCGGATAACATAGTTCAGAGCAGCAATCGTGTGATGCAGTCCAGAAATCTCTAAACTAAAATAGAATTTCTCTCCCAGCCTTCCAGACCGATGATACTTTTCATTGAAATATCTTGCGTAAGCATAACGGCATCGGTACATCAATTCTTTTAGTGACGTTGTTTGGACCAGATAGTGGTAATGAGTTGTCATAAAACCGTCTGCAAACAGTCGCGACTCTGTGCTTAAAGCCGCCGCGGCCAGACAGTTGAATCCCATATTCAAATCAGCCGCACTTCGAAACATCACTTCGTCGTGAGACGAGAGGCACACATGGTAAATAGCTGTCTTGTTCATAGCGTTCTTTTTTCTCGCAAGGTAGCAGAACGCTCGTCACTCGTAGTATCAAAAGAGAAAAACATTTTGGACACAGTATGAATGCAAATACAGATTTATCCATACCGTGTCCAAAAAATCCAGAAAAACAACAAAAACACGGACACAGTATGAACGATTAGGCGATTTTGTCCATACCGTGTCCAAATACAAAAAGTTTTGCGTACTTTGCATTGTAGATAGTCTTCAAGCCATGAAACACATCCCGTTTTTTTGCTTACTGCTTGCGTTGGTGGCCTGCGCACCGAAAACCATCGTTTCCGAAAATCTTGCTGTGCCTGCGGACAAGAGTCTGCAGACAAGAGTGCTCATCACCACCGACCTGGAGGTCGACGATATGAACGGACTTATCCTTAGCCTGATGTATGCCGACCAGTACGATATAGCAGGCATAGTCTGGACTGCCGGAATGTACCACTTCAACGGCGATGGGGGCCTGCACACGCTCGGCCAGATCACTCCGAACTTCCGCTGCAACGCCCAGCACTGCGAACACCGCGTCAAGACTGCCGCCGACCTGACTGAGTACCGTCCGGTCGACCCTACCTGGCTTCCGCGAATCCTGGACTGCTACGAGGCAGATTATGCGCTGATGAGCAAGAACAACCCCAACTATCCCACTCCTGAATACATCCGAAGCATCACCAAGGTGGGCAACATCGAATTCGAAGGCGACTATCGTTTCGAGACGGAAGGATCCAACTTCATTATGCAGCTTATCCTGGACAACGACCCGCGACCTCTCATCATCCAGCACTGGGGCGGCATCAACACCACCGTCCGCGCGCTGTACAGCATCTATGAGCGCTATCACGGCACTCCCGAGTGGGACCGCATCCTCAAGAAGGTGACTGACAAGGTACGCATCGGAGGCAGCGGCGAAGACAACTGCCGCGCCGACAGCAAGATCGACCAGATGTTCCCGGGCCTGCAGAACGGAGGCTACGGCCTCGGCGGCTTCTTCAGCTACGGCACGTTCTTTTCCGCCAGTGACTCTCCGCGCCGTGCGGCCGAAGAGCTCCAGCCCTATATGCACGCTCCCTGGAACCTTGAAGCCTACAAGCGCAACCACGGCAAGCTTCCGGAGCAGATATGGCTTATGGCCGAAGGCCGGGCGGTCTATGGCGAGCCGCTCATCTACAACTATGGGCTCATCGACTATATGGACTGGGGCCGTTCCGCCGAGCTTGGATGGGGCCCTGAGAGTCTGAAAGGCTATCCTCGCGCCAACTACGAGCCGTACTCGTGGGCATTCTGCCAGTTCGGCTGCGCAGGCTTCATCAACATCGGCCTTCGCAGCGACGTCAACAACCGCGGCAACAACCACTACACCATAGTTATGTGGGAAGAGCTTGCAGCCCGCGCCGACTGGGCTGTCTGCGAGCCTGAGGACTGCAACCACGCCCCGATAGTGGAAGCAGGACAGTTGGACTTCACGGCAGCGCCCGGCCAGACAGTCGAACTGAGCGGCTCAGCAAAAGATCCTGACGGCAACCGCCTGACAGCGCAATGGTACGTCCCGGCAGCATCCTGCACCTACAAGCAGGGCAAGGCCGAGGGCCTCAGCGTCTCTGTCAGCAAAACCTGGAATGCGGCTTTCACCGTGCCGGCCGATGCCGAAAAAGGTGACAGACTGGTTGTGAACCTCGAGGTGCGGGATGACGCCGAGCGGCCTATGACCCGCTTCGCCCAGTATGTGATTACGGTGGAAGAGCCGCCACGCCGCCGATGGGGGGGTAATCCCTACTCCCGGCTGTAAATGAATCTTTTCACAAGGTCTTGCGGCCCGAAGCAGCTCCTGGCTCCGGCAGAGCCGCCGCAAAGGAGGTGCTTTGAAGCAAAGGCTTTGAAATCGGCCCATTCCAACGGTTTCCGTTTAGGGGAGATATCGCCTTCCAGCGGATCCCAGTCGCGGATATCGTTGTAATGGCGCAGCTTGCGGTAGTCTTTCTCTCTGAGCTGCCCGAAGGCCGGATACTCCGCATCCGCTTGCCCTTGGAGCCGGATTACATAGATATACCGGATCAAATCCAGCGGGAGTTCTCCGATCGTCACGCCCTCCGCCAGCGTTTTCGCCTTCTGCAGACAGGCGGAACCCTGGCCGATGGGAGGGAATTGCAGCGGGGCATCTTTCAGCACCTCGATATAACTCCGTTCAGCCGCGTCGATCTGCACTTCCTGCGGGCCCCATTTATTGACGGTATGCCAGATCATTCCGCAAAAATCGCCAGGATAGTAGGTGCGCCCCGTGATGGATGACAAAGTCCTGCCATCTGCAAACAATTCCAGCACGACTGACGTATCGAAGGCATTGTGTATCGTCGTCACGCCACCGTCGGCCCGCGAAATATACGTGCACGGCTCATACGGCTGGCTCGTCAGGCGCAGCGATGTCCCGTCGACATCCAGCCACGCCAAGCCATCCCTCTTTCCAAGAGTATAAGTACTGTCCTGATATACGATACTGTCCATATTATCGCCACGCTACTGCACCAGTTCGGGATTGATGAAGTCCTCGCCGACTTCGAGCCGGCCGCCTGGAGTGAAACCGTAGCTGCCGATGTGGATCACGCGGGGCTGGATGCGGCCGCGGCGGTTGTGTGAGTGGAAGACGATGCGGCGGTGGCCGGCATTGTCGACGAAGAGAGCGTGGTGGCCCGTGCCGTCAAAGCCGCCGGCGAACTGCAGCACCGGATTGCCTTCGTACTTGGTCCAGGGACCGCGCATCGAAGTGGCTGTGGCATATCCTACGCCGTAATTGGGGCTTTCGTAGCTGTTTGCGGAATACGTCAGGTAGTAGACTCCATTATGCTTGACGATGAACGGTCCTTCGTTCACAGAGGGCCACACCTTCTCCCAGTCCTGGCTCATGCGCAGCAAGAAGCGCCCGGTGTCGGGCTTCATGTGCAGCAGGTCGGCCTCCATCTCAGCCATCCAGATCTCGTTGCCGTCGTTGAAATTCACGAACAGCAGGTAGGGCGTGCCGTCATCGTCGATGAAGAGAGAATTGTCGATGCCCTTCTTCTCGCGCATCGGCGCCTTCTCCTTCTGCACGAACGGACCCAGCGGAGATGTGGCCGTCGCTACGCAGAAATGTTCCTCGGCAGAATAGTACATATAATATAAGTCTCCGATGTGGTAGACCTCCGGCGCCCAGAACCACTTGTCGCCGTATGAATCTTCCTTAGAAAGCGCCAGGTACATCGGCTTGCCGTCCGGCCACTGCCACTGCATCAGGTCGGTAGAGGTGCAGACAGCGATGCCGTCTGCAGCGCCGGTGCCGTAGAGATAGTAGATGCCGTTCTCACAGAAGATGAAAGGGTCGGCCAGAGGAATGTTGCTGCTGCCGGCGTTCTGCGCCGAAACAATTGTGCCCGCCAGTAAGATGGAGCAAAGGACGGAGAGTATTTTTTTCATGATAGGGAGATTTGCCTGACAAGTTAATAAAAATAATGGTAACTTTGGAGATGGCGAGCCGGAGCCGATAACCGGAACTAACAATGAAAAAGATTCTTCTGATAACTACATTTCTCCTTGTATGCTTTTCTGCGAATGCAGAACTTCGTCTGAAATACCCCACCGGCGACCACATGGTCCTGCAGCAGCAGTCACAGGCCGCTATTTTCGGTTTCGCAACTCCGGGAGCCATGATTTCCGTCACTCCCTCATGGGACAAAGAAACCTATATAGCTAAGGCCGACAGCAAGGGCCACTGGACTGCTTATGTGCCCACCCCTGCAGCCAGCTACACCGTATATACCATCAATGTCAAGGGTGACGGCTCCAATCTCAACATCCAGGATGTGCTGGTCGGCGAAGTTTGGATGGCTTCCGGCCAGTCCAACATGGAGATGCCCATCAAGGGTTTCGACAACTGCCCTGTCAAAGGCTATAACGAGATCATAACCCAGGCCCCGGCACGCGACAAGATCCGCATGCTCTATATCCGTACTGTCCAGGCCGACGAGCCGCAGGAAGAGGTGACCAATACTGACGGCTGGTACGGCGCCGACCCCAACAGCATCCCCGAGATGAGCGCTGTAGGCTATTTCTTCGCCCGCAAGCTCAATGAGGTTCTGGACATCCCGGTAGGCGTGGTTGCATTCGCCCGCGGCGGCGCCCGTGTAGAGGGCTGGCTGCCGAAAGAAACTGTGGCTGCCTTCGGTGAGGACGTTTCTACGGAAGCCGTGAAGCAGAGAATGGATATGCTCCGTCCCTACGAGATGTACAACGGCATGCAGGCTCCTATCCAGGGCTACACTGCCCGCGGCTTCATCTGGTACCAGGGCTGCTCTAACGTAGGCCACGAAGATGAATTCGTTCCCAGGATGATAGAGCTCGTGCGCCAGTGGCGCAGCGACTGGAGGGACATCGGCAACAAGATGCCGTTCTACATGGTAGAAATCACTCCGTACAGCAACCACAACGGCACCGGTGCTGCTCTGCGCAAAGCCCAGCACGATGTGGCCAAGAAAGTTGAGAACTGCGGCATCATCTGCACCAACGACCTCGTAGCTCCTTACGAGGCAGCCAACATCCACCCCTGCGACAAGGAGTCTGTCGGCAACCGTCTGGCCTATCTGGCCCTGAACAGGGACTACGGATTCACACGCATTGCCTGCGACGCTCCGGAGGCTGTCTCTCTCAGCAAGATGCAGGGCTTCGGCGGCTTCGGCCGTCCTGGCGGCAATGCCGCTGCTGCCGCTGCTCCGGCTATGACCAGGGTGGAGATTGTGAACTGCCCTCATGGCATCGACCGTACTCAGGAAATCGAAGGTCTGGAGGCCTGCGGTCCTGACGGAGTATGGCACAAGGTCGACCATGTGATGTACTTCAGAGGCAGCATGATCATCCCGACCGACGACGTGCTCAAAGAGGTCAGCGAGGTCCGCTACGGCTGGGCCGACTTCATGCCCGGCAACATCCACAGCATCGAAGGCCTGCCGCTCGTGCCCTTCTGGCTGAAGCTGGAGCAATAATCTTGTCGCTATGAAAAGAATATCATTGATTGCCTTGTTGGCGGTCTTGTCATTGTCCCTTTCTGCCCAGCGGATGGCGCGGACTCCCAATGACACCCTCCGTTCGACGATTGTATATCCCGACGGTAAGGTCCTTTTCCAGATATATGCGCCGAAGGCCCGTACGGTGTCTCTTGGCGGGGATCTGGGCTATGGAACCCGTGTTGAATTCAAAGAAGCTCCTAACGGCGTTTGGCAGGGGGTTTCCGACAAGCTGGCTGACGGTTTGTTCCGCTACCATTTCATTGTCGACGGAGTGAAGGTGCAAGACCCGAAGAGTGCGCTGGCCGGCGAGACTTCTGCCATACTTACTGTGGGAGAAGGCTATATCAAAGATGTGCCTCACGGTGCGGTGGCGCAGCGCTGGTACTATTCGAAGACTTTGGGCGAGATGCGTCGCATGCATGTGTGGACTCCTGCCGGATATGAGAATTCTAAGCAGAAACTTCCGGTGCTCTATCTCATCCACGGCGGTGGCGACAACGATGCCGCATGGCCCACTGTGGGAGCCGCCGGCTGGATCCTGGACAATCTTCTGGCCGAGGGCAAGATGGTGCCGATGGTGGTCGTGATGCCGAA
The DNA here is from genome assembly GCA_017548725.1 of Bacteroidales bacterium. GTDB lineage: Bacteria > Bacteroidota > Bacteroidia > Bacteroidales > UBA932 > Equibacterium. The sequence continues at coordinate 1,378 of JAFYZI010000078.1, read as the reverse complement.
TGGTACTATCAACGTGCCTGACGAGGTGCCGCCTTTCGCTGAAGATCTGTTCAGCTCGATCATTCCTTTCGTGGAGCAGAACTATCGCGTCATCGCCAACCAGAAGAGCCGCGCTATAGCCGGTCTGTCGATGGGTGGCATGGAAACCATGGAAGCTGTATTCACCCACCCGGAGATGTTCAGCTACGCATGGGTGCTGTCTTCAAGCCTGAAGCCGGGTGTTGATCCGCAGAAAGAGGCGGAGCGCCTTGGCATTGCAGGAAAGATTGCCCAGATCAACAAGGAGTACCGCCAGTTCTATTTTACTCAGGGCGGTCCTTCTGACATCGCTTACCAGAACGGCATCAATACCCGCAAGGTCATGGATGCGCTCGGCCTCAATTACAAGTACGTTGAGAACGCTCAGGCGGGCCACAGCTGGCCAACCTGGCGGGCCGACCTCGAAGTCATGGCGCCAGGACTCTTCAAGTAGCGCGAAAAGGCTGGAGAATTACTCTCCGGCCTTTTTCTTTCCGCGCTTTCTGCGTTTTCATGCGGATTTGCCACCACGGTCAGAAAGAACGGGCGGAAACTTTCCGGTCGTGGCGGAGCCAATGGCCGTCCGAGTAGATGGTGCGGAGCTTTTGGGCGGTCTCGAAGAAGTCTATGCAGCGGCCGTCGCCTTTTCCGGTGAAGCCGCCGAAGGCTGCCATCATAACGCCTTCCTGGGAATACAGATATGTCATGTCATCGGGGCCGCTCCAGGTGTCGAAGTGATAGACTTTTTCGGAGTTATACAGGTATTCGTCCACGGAATTGGGCTGGAGGGCCTCAACCAGATTGATGATAGCTTCGCTGACGTCGCCGGGCTTTCCCATCTTTTCGCAGGAGGTGAGCATCAGCCCGCTGACTGCAACTGCTGCAATGATACAAATCGCTCTTCTCATAATTCGTTCTTTACAATAGAAACACTGCAATGCCGGAATTACGTCTTGGGAAGCGGAACTTTCCGCTCAAAAAAAGCCAGAACTGTCAAGGCGGCGTCAGCCGCTAGCGTAAGCCGTGCGGGAGAGCTTGTGCGATAGGAGGCTGGAGCGGCGGGGTTTGGGGCAGAGCCCCAGTAAAAAAGGCAGCGGAACACCCGAAGGGTGGTTTTCCGCGAAAAAAGGCCAGCTGTTGCTGGCCTTTTTGAGCGGAAAACGAGACTCGAGCCCGCGGCTGCGCCGCGGCCATTTCTCGCGCAGTCTTTTGACCCCCGCTGCCTGCCGGCAGCTGCCCCTTGGGGGCTTCGGGGTCGCTCGGCCAAGCCTCGCTCCCTTTCAAAGCAAAAAGGCAACCACGAGGGTTGCCTTTTTCCTTTGAGAGCGGAAAACGAGACTCGAACTCGCGACCCCGACCT
>JAFYZI010000077.1 GCA_017548725.1 Bacteroidales bacterium | reverse complement strand
CGAGATCCCGCAGTACGGCACAAAGCACTCCCTGAACGTCTCCGTCTCTATCGGGATCGTCCTCTGGGCGCTGCTGGGTAAATAATGATTAATTGTCGGCCCTGTCCAGAAATGATTAATTGTCGGCCCTGTCCAGAACCACATCCACGAAATAGCCGATGTAGCTTGTATTCGTTTCCTGACTGATTGTAACTCCCCTTACCGGCGTCATCTCCTTGCCGTCGATGACAACCTTCGTGCATGCCGGGAAATACTCGATATTGCTGCTCTGGATGCCTGCCGTCCAGTAAGAGATTATTTCATGAGCGGAATTGTCTCCGAAGACGACGGGGCAGGTGAACTTGTATTTCAGGAAATCGTGGTGGGTGACGCCGCTGTCCATCACATAGCCCCGGAAGTTGAGATACCACTTGCCGTCGGGCCCGTAAGTACCGTCTGAATTAGGGGTCTCCATGACATGCTCGTCGCTGAACTTCGTCATGGTGAAAGAGACGCCGATATTGTCGGACACTATTTCTGGCTTGGACAGCGTCAGGTCCAGCGTATATTTCTCAGGGTTGATCTCGCCTCGCCAGGCTGAGCTCGCATCCGACTTGTACACTTCCGCCGCAAGCGGAGCCGCCAGCTCGTTCCCCTCCCGGTCTGTAAAACTTATATGCAGGAAGTAACTATACTTGTTGCCCATCGGTATCACCGGACTGAACCAGTCGCAGCCAGTCAGAGCCAGCGCCGCAGCCGCAAGGACAAATGCAAATCTGAACCGTTTCATCTTTTCAGCAATTGGATTACTGCAAAGATAATATGATTATCTCTATTTCTTAGCGGCGGCGGGGTGCTTCACTATCTTCCACCCTATCACTGCCATCAGGATGGACATGAAGGGTGAGATTATGTTGAAGAAGCAGTAGGGGGCGTAGACCAGCGTCGGGACGGACAGGATGGTGGCCTGTGTCATTCCGCAGCTGGACCACGGAACGAGGGGCGAAGTGACGGTGGCGGAATCTTCGACGCTGCGGCTCAGCAGGCGCGGCTCATATCCGTCCTTTTCGTAGGTTTCCCTGTAGATGTTCGAAGTGAGGATTATAGAGAGGTACTGGTCTGAGACTATGCCGTTCAGGGCGGTTCCCGTCACTACGGTGGAGGCCACAAGGCCGGAGCGGGTGCGGGTGAACGGGGTCATCACCTTCGCCAGGTCGGCTATCATACCGCTGGCCCTCATGCAGGCTCCGAAGCACATCGCGCAGATTATCAGGAAGACTGTGTTCAGCATTCCCACCATACCCCTGGAGGTCACAAGCATGTCGACGTCGGCATTGCCGGTGGCTATGGAGACGCTGTTGTAGATGGTTTCGGCCACGCCGGAGAACATTATCCTTGCACGGCTGCCGTCTGTCGCTCCCTCGCCGATAGTGGCTATGATATCCGGCTGGAATATCAGCGCGGCGATGGCGGCAGTTAGCGTCGACAGCGCCAGCACCAGGATGGCGGGCAGCTTCTTCCATATCATCAACACCGTCAGGGCCGGCACTATCATCAGCCAGGGGGTGATGTGGAAGTTCTCGGCCAGCACGCTGGAATAGACGCCGATCTGCCCTTCTTCAGTCCCGCTGTGGGACAGGCCCAGGACGGTGAAGATAATGAGGGTGATTATTATCGAAGGGACCGTCGTGAGCATCATGTAGCGGATGTGGGTGAACAGGTCGACCTTGTTGAACGACGAGGCCATGACGGTGGTGTCGGACAGGGGGGAAATCTTGTCGCCGAAGTAGGCTCCGGAGATTATGGCGCCGGCCGTGGCTGCATCGCTGAAGCCCTCTGCCCGGCCGATACCCAACAGGGCCACTCCAATGGTAGCTATGGTGGTCCATGAGGATCCGGTCATCACTGAGACTATGGCGCAGATTACGCAGGAGGTCAGCAGGAACACCTTGGGGCTGATTATCTTCAGGCCGTAGCAGATGAAGGCGGGCACCACACCGCTGGCCATCCATGTGCCGGAGATCGCTCCGATCAGCAGCAGGATCACAATCGCCATAGCGACATCCCCTACCCCTTCTGCAATCGCCTTCTCAAAATCTTTCCAGGGAGTCTTGTAGACACTCATGGACAGCAGTATGCACACTCCCGCGGCCACGAGCAGCGACACCTGCGAGGCCCCGATGATGGAGTCAGCCCCGTAGATGGCGATGTCCAGCGCCAGAAGCACTACGAGCACCAGCAGTGGCACAAAAGAAAGTAAGGTGCGTTTCATTGTCACAGTCTCCACCCACAAAGTTAACACATACTGCCACCTTTCACAAGAGCTTCTTACGACGGGCCCTCAGCAGCCATCTGGCCCCGGAAACTGGGGATTATCGGGCCGGAGGGGATATTCTCGCACAGCATCTGGAGCCCCCTCCAGAGCTCCAGCTGCTGGACGGGAAATATCCCAGTCTCTACCTTTCTGCATAACCCATTCCAGCACCTGCCAGAAACAAACATATATAGGCTGTTCTCGGCTCTGCCGGGAAACAGCCAGCTGTTTGGAGAAGTTTTCCTAGGCTCCGCCTGGAGAAAACTTCACTCTATCGTCGCAACCCAACTTTCACGGATTCGCAGACCATACTCTGCAGACCCCTGTAGGGCATCCCAGACCAATCCGTGGCAGGAAATCGTGCCACGGATTTGGGGCAGACCCTCTGGAAATACCTTCAGAGGGGGTAGTGGAGATCCGTGAAAGTTGGCTTTCTCTCCAACTGGACACAGAATGATTTTCCGCCCGTCGGCTTGCCACAGAATGGATGGGAGTGCCCATTGGGGCATTCTGTGGCACGAAAACACGGGTTTTTGCGGAAAAACCGGCCATAGAATGAAAAAACAAGCCACTTTTTTCATTCTGTGGCAAGAAAATGAGTCTGGAGGTGAAGGAGAACTTGGAAAGTTATATTTGGAGAGGGATGTTTGGGAAGAATTGTTATTTCGGTCCGGGTGGAGCAGGGGAGCTGGAGTGAGGGAGCTAGCGGAACCAAAGAAGTTTTCTCCCATCCAGACTGCGGGGGGCTCTGTGGAAGGCCCTCCTCGCCTGCCTGAGGAAAACTTCTTGGACGGAAGCTCATCCGGCCGCGGTGGAGATGAGTTTATTTCCGGCCAGAATAGCGAGCTCAGCCTGACGGCTCGCTATTTCCGGCCAGAATAAACTCCTTTTGAAGTCTGTCCGGCCACTGGCAACACCTTTGTCACGACAGTTTCTTGCGGAGCCAGGCGCGGGCGTGGCTGAGCTGGGAACGGGAGCCGCCTTCTGATATCGAGAGCATGTCCGCTATCTCCTCGTGGGAATATCCTTCTATTACATAGAGATTGAAGACGGTGCGGAAGCCGTCCGGCATGGAGTTCACGATCTCGAGGATTTCATCGGCTCCCATATTCTCGAGGGTGTTGCTGTGCGTCATCTGCATGGCCTGCGAGTCCTCGATGTTGTCGGAGTTCTTCAGGGCGTCGTTGCGGCGCAGCTGCATCAGCGCCGTGTTCACAAACAGTCTCCTCGCCCACCCCTCGAACGAACCTTCGCCCTTATAAGAACCGATCTTCTCGAACAGCCTCACGAAGCCGTCCTGCATGACGTCCTTCGCCGCCTCACGGTCCTTCATGTACCTCTGGCAGACGGCCAGCATCCCCGGCGCCAGCTTGTCGTAAAGCTCTTTCTGCGCTCTGGGGTCGCTCTTGCAGCATCT